>CAMWVO010000204.1 GCA_947177695.1 uncultured Clostridia bacterium | reverse complement strand
GTTACAACTATTGCTGGGAAAGCTGTTGTCTGTGCCGAGATACAGGAAATTGACATATTTTCCAAACCCTGCTTTTACAAGGGGGCAGGACGGCTTAAAGGCTCTTACGTGCGTGTCGGCGACAGCGACCGAATTATGTCCGAATATGAGGTTTACAGCTTTGAGGCATTTAAGAAAAAAATTCAGGATGAGCTTCGTGAAACCGAGCGTGCGGAAATATTCGATATATCTACTCCTGCATTTGATAAATATCTTGCGGTGTTAAAAAGTCAAAAATCTAATTTTGCGGCAATGACTGACGAAAAAATACGAAGGCTTCAAGGCTTTGCGGTAAATAACGCTCCTACTCTTGCAGGAACTGTTCTTTTTGCCGAATATCCGCAGGCATATTATCCGCAGCTTTGCATAAAGGCGGTTTCTGTCCCCGGAACAGAAATGAGCATGACCGGAAGCGTGGGTGAACGTTTTCTTGACAACCAAAAAATTGACGGTACGCTTCCACAGATGTTAAATGACGCACTGTTTTTTGTCCGAAAAAATATGAAGAAAAAAACCATTATTGATAAAAATACGGGGAAAAGAACAGATAAAACAGAGTACCCTATTGAAGCCGTGCGCGAAATTATCGTCAACGCTCTTATTCATCGTGATTACAGTATTTATACAGATTCTGCTCCAATTACGATCAGAATGTTTACTGACAGAATAGAGGTTGAAAATCCCGGGGGACTTTACGGACGTATGACTCTTGACAGACTTGGTAAAGTTTCTGCAGATACCCGTAACCCTTTCATAGCAAACGCTCTTGAAATTATGGGAGAAACCGAAAACAGATACAGCGGCATACCAACCGTTATCAATGCTATGAAAGAAGCTGAATTGCCTCCGCCAATATTTGAAAATGACAGGGGCATATTTAAAGTTACTTTGTATAATAAAACCACTCCCAAAGCAGTTTTAGACGATACGGAGCTTGAAATAGTCCGATTCTGTAAAACTCCTAAAAACCGCTCCGATATAGAAAAATTATTTGAGGGAAGAATGACAATAGCATATATTATGACAAAATATGTTCACCCAATGACAGAAAAGGGTATTCTTACTCTTACAATTCCCGATAAGCCTAAAAGCAAAAAACAAAAATATTTTGCCCCAGAAGAAAAATAACAATTTTGTCCCGAATGTACCGACTTTTATATTATAACCCGAATTTTTCTCTTAATTTTGACGGTATAGTTGACGGTAAAAAACTTGAAATTTGATGTAATTTAATGATATTGGATAAAATTAACAATGCCGCAAACCCGTATAAATACGTGGTTTGCGGCATTGTATATACCTTAATATCACGACTTTAAAAAATCTCATAACCCGAAGGTCGTAGGTTCAAATCCTGCCTCTGCAACCAAATATGGAAACCGCCTAATGTTGATTAAATGTTCATTATTAGATGGTTCACCTTATATTCAAGCGCAGACGGGACTGCAAATTTGCAGTCAGAAAAGCGAAAAAATCACATGAATTTCCAGGAAAATCACACGGAAAACAATTGTTACAGAGTGCGAATGTATAGAACTACAAATAATTTTAAGCAGCAAACCAAAGTAAACACTTTCGGACGTTTTACTGACAGTTGATTCTTATATATAAAGATTTAAGCTGACCATATTTATAACTTCTTCCGTCATATTCAATAACCACATTTCGGCAACCGTTAAAAACGTTGCTGTCTTCATCGTTTTCACCAATGACTTCTAAACTATCGGGAAGATATACTCTTTTGAGATTTATACAATCACTAAACGCATTTTCGCCGATAGACTCTATGCTTTCCGGAATATCAATTTCCACAAGGCTTTCACAGCCCGAAAAAACATCATTATTAATTTTTATCAAATTGTACGGTAAAATAACATCCGTTAATTTTTTGCAGTTCTCAAATGTCACCTCATTAAACACCTCTACATTATTCGGAATTTCAATACTTGTTATACCTTCACAACCGCCAAAAGCATGCGTATCGATTTCTGTAATACTGTCAGGCATAGTAACATCTATAAGATTTTTACAGTTTCGGAAAGCCTCGTTACCGATTTTTTTCACGCTGTCCGGAATTACAATTTTCTCTGCCGAAAAGCCTGCAAAAGCGCTGTCAGCAATTTCATTTAAAATGTCGAAAATCTTTATTACTCTATCGTCGCCGCTATATGCTGTTAGCGTGACCCAGCCTTTTTTTACATTAAAATCAAAATGATCGTCATCCGTAAAATCTTCATCATCTTCAAAATAATTATTTTTGTTTTCCAAGGACGATTCTTTTGAAACATCAGATGATAGAAACTGATTTTGCTTATGAACTGATTTTTTCTTTGTATCAATTACCTTATTTAACAAAGCTGCTGTCTGACATAAAAGTTCTTCTTTGCCATTTTCATGTGTTATACTGATGTCTGAGTTAAGTGCGTTTTCATTACCTTTTTCAAAATTGTCTGTAGGCGCACCGTCTGACATCAAAATAATTACAGGCGCATAATATCCGATGGGCGATGCCTCTCTTGTCATAAAGCCTGTTTTCTTCGAGAGCTTTGAACAAAGCTCTTCACAAGCTTCACCAAAAGCAGTAAGACCATCAGCCTCAATATTTTCCCAATCGCCATATCTTTCCAAGCTGACCGGAGCAGGCGTCATCCATTCGCAGCCGGTAGAAAATTTCATGACCGCCAACTTTATTTTCGCATCGGGATTAGATTCTGACAAATCCTTCAAATCATTGTTTATCAATTCCTCAATTGTGGAATTTACAGCTCCAATTTTTTTTACCGTACATACTTCCCGAAGCGTCAATAAGAAAAAACATTGTCATGACCCTGCGGTTTATAGCTTACGTATCTCCTAAAAGTCCACTGTTCATTTTAATCTCTCCAAACTTAATTTAAACTTATTTTTACAATATTTCCGTCAATATTTATTTCCTGACCGTCCTCTGCGATTATCTAATCACCCGGCGCAATTTTTTCACCGCCACAGCTCCATGTAATTTGTCCTTTATTTTGAATTGCACATTTTGTTCTTGTTTTATTCAAT
The DNA here is from genome assembly GCA_947177695.1 of uncultured Clostridia bacterium. GTDB lineage: Bacteria > Bacillota > Clostridia > Oscillospirales > Ruminococcaceae > RGIG8773. The sequence goes on along the minus strand of CAMWVO010000204.1, from coordinate 1,574 downwards.
GATATTCTTATGCACGGTATCCTGCATTCGCCATGGCTGTACTCACAGTTTACATAAGCAAGAGGTAGTTCTTTTTTTACTGAACATCGGTATTTTATATTCTGAAGTTTCCAGATATCCGAAACAGTTAATATCCTTTCCGTAGCAATCACATTTGTGAAGTTCATCAGTAAATCTTGTTTCATTTCCGCATTCAGGACATATATTCACTTCTGCCTTAAATCTGAGCAAAAGCTTGAGCCATTCTTTTTCTGTTATTCCAAGCTTGTCCTCTGTCATTACTTCTTTGCTGAAGGCTTTTATAAAAGCTTCCTGAATATACGAGGGAATAAGCGGCCACCGCTTCATAAAATTGTTATATATTCCTATAACAGGTCTGTTGGACGCATCTTCGGGATCAGCAATAAATACGGGTTTTTCGCCGTAATACAGCCTCTGATACTGCTCTGTAAGGACCGCCCTACTGTTCACAAGCTGACCCTCCAAAGGGTGATCTTTGTTTACACAAGTAAAAATCCTCCAAACCTCAAAAACGAGGTCGGAGTATTTAACTGCATCGGGATTTTACTCAAGCCCTTTTTTCTTATAAGCCAGGGCGAATAATACAAGTCCGATTATAAAATTTACCGCAATAACGATAATACTTTTTGCCGATACTTCGGAAGTGCCTATTCCGTTTATGAGGTCGCTTATCTGTTGGGAATATATTATTTCAGCAAATTTTTTAATGCTCTCGTTGAACATTGACAGCATGGGAACAAAAGAAAATACCATCATTATCGGAATTGTCAGCGAGGTCGCCGCCATTTGATTTCTGCTGAAAATTCCGATCACCGCGCCGATGATCTCCGACAGAATAATACCCGATATCATTGACATGATAAACCTTGCGAGCTCCGCGCCGCAGTATTCACCTACTACAGCAAACACCGCCGTGCCAACCATACACATAATGAAAATATAACTTCCGATGCTTATAATATACTGCCACGGCTTTACATTGCTCATCATAAGAGCCCGAAGAGTGTTCTTTTCCTTTTCTTCGGCAATAATTGCTGACATACATGTCAGCGGCGCCATGCCCACAAACATTACCGCAAATAATTTCACGAAAAAATGCTCGGGCATATCTTCAAGCTTTATCGCTGTTTCCATAATTATCGCCATTACGGGAAACATTAAAAACTGAATAAAAACCGTTTTGTTTTTTACCGTGTCAAGTATTTGTTTCATAAATACAGCTTTGATGTTTTTCATACTGCAAGCTCCTTTCCGGTAAGCTCCATAAATACCGTTTCAAGATCAGGCTCGGTGGTATGTATCGTTTCCGCATGCCCGTTTTTGATAAGCTCAGCAACCTTGTCCGCCGCATTTTCGTCGTGGGCAAGCTGTATATCCGAGCCGTCCGAAAGATGTATTTTCAGCATACGCTGATGATTATATCTACGGCAAATTTCGCGGGGAGAGCCATGCTCAACGATTTTTCCATCGTTGAGCATCACAATATCGTCGCAAAGCTTCTCGGCTTCAGACATTGTGTGCGTTGTAAGGAAAATGGTTGTACCATTTTCCTT
>CAMWVO010000203.1 GCA_947177695.1 uncultured Clostridia bacterium | reverse complement strand
CCGAATTGATCTATTATATTTTCATATGGAAAATACGGAATATTTTTAAGAAGGATAAGTAGAGGGGAACGGTGATATGACAAAATTAGGAAAAATCGTTTTGCCGATATATGCGGTACTGATAGTTCTGGCTGCGGCGTTTTGGTTCCTTGCGGCACGGGCGCAGGATCCTGTTGAATTTGTACAGTCTATAAACGCTTCCTGCTGGAAGGACAAAATTACATATTCAATGCTTTCCGATGAACTGAAAGAGATCGTTTCCGAGGAGGAGTTCGCCGACGATACTCCCGAAGCGAGAATTGCAATGTACCGAAAGCTGGAGGAACTTGTCCTCGACGACAGCGAGCATTTTTACTGCTCAACATCATGGTGGAAAACTCCGTGCTTTGAATCCTATACGATCGACGGGATCACATATGACATTGAGATAGAAATGGATTTCAACAAGCGTCCCGGCGGCATTGAGGTCGCTAATTTTACGTGTTATATACAAGAAGAAAATTAAGGAAAAACCTAAAAAGATAGATTGCTTTTGCACAAATGGGAGACGATTAAACTTGGAAAATATTACAATAAGAACAGCCGATCTGAACGACGTGGACACCCTTGTCCGTTTCAGATTTCTGTACATGACCGACGTGGAGGGGGAGCTTTCCGAAAAGCAGACAAACGCGCTGAACGCTCAGCTTCCCGAATATTTCAAGGCTCACATAGGAAAGGACTTCACCGCGTACTTTGCCGAGAACGGTGGCGTACCTGTGGCGGTAATATTCATGGTACGGCTGCAAAAGCCCGCAAGCGTACACTTTTTAAGCGGCAGTACCTGTTACCTTATGAACGTGTACACCTGTGACGGATACCGCCGCATGGGGATAGCTTCAAAAATTCTGGACAGGCTGATCTCGGACGCGAAAAGAGAGGGTATCACCTGCATAGACCTTTCCGCAACGGAAATGGGAAAGCCTATGTATCTGAAAAAGGGCTTCATTCCGCGGGGAAACACTGAAATGCGTATGGAGCTGTAAGACCGCATTTGACGGCAGAAATAAAACAGGCAGGGAACATTTTGTTTACCCTGCCTGTTTTTAAAAAAAGAGGTTATGAAGAAACTGCTTAATTACAGGTATTTCACAAGCTCGTTGATAACGCTTGAGATCCACTCGTCCGAAAGGCCGAAATCTTTCTGCTTGTAGTTCCATGCGGAATGTGAGATGCCGAACTTTTTAAACGCTCCGTTTATCGCTTTGTACCAGCCCAGCGCGTCCTGGGGAGCAGCCCTGTCGATAACGCCGTACTCGCCGCAGTAAAGCGCTGCGTCGTATTTTTCGGCGGTCTCGATTGCTCTTGCAAATCTGCCCGCAAAAAATTCGGTGGTAAGCTCGTTTCCGTCAAAGCTTTTTCTGAACGCGGGATCCATTCCGTCCACCCATTCTGCGCCCTGATGCGTAAATTCAAGAGGGTCGTAGCAGTGGAAAGACAGCACCACATTGTCGTCGTAAGGCTTTATGATATCGGGAAGCGCGTCGGGGCTGTTCTGCCAGTATCCGCCCACAACGATCGTTGTGTCGGGAGCAATTGCGCGTATCCTTTTGGTGCAGGCGTAAATTGACTCGTTCCACACATCGCTGCAGCTCTGGTCTGTGACCTCGTTCAGCAGCTCGAAAGCTACTCTGTCACTGTATTTGCCGTAACGCTCCGCAAGTCTTTCCCACAAGCGGTAAAATCTTTCGCGGAGCTGTTCGTTTTCAAAGAAGCCGCTTTCCTGCTCTCCCTTGTCAAAGGAGTAGCCCGCAGTCTTGTGCAGGTCGAGGACGAGATTAAGTCCCGCTTCTCCGCACCACTTTATTGCGTTGTCAATGTACTCGTAGCCTTTTTCAAGGACGTTTCCGTCTTTGTCCTCAACAAGGTTGTAGTCGATCGGGAGACGCACATGGTCAAGTCCCCATGATGCGATCTTGTCAATGTCCTCCTTGCCGATAAAGCTGTCATAGTGCGCGGTCTCGTGGCAGCACTGGGAAAGCCAGCCGCCAAGATTGACGCCTCTTTTGTAGCCGATAAATTCTTTCATACAGTATTTTCCTTTCCGTGGAATTTATACAGTTGTCCTGTACACATACAGTATACTTCTTTCCGCCCCATAACTATATAAAATATGTTGTCAAATTATAAAATTTGTTGCAATTTAGTACGGCGGGCGGGATAAAACCCGCCCGTACCGTTAGTCTGTGCCATTGTTAAAATCATTCGGAAAATCAGCTGTTAGGGAATTCCTTTGCGATCTGATCGTTAAGCTCGTCAATGATGGTCTGGGTAGCTCCGCTGATGGTATCTCTTGTGGTAGCCCAGTCTGTGCCGGCGAAAGAAGCCTGCTTAACGCCGTCGTCAACGATGTCTGCAATATCCTTGGAAAGACCTGTGTGAATATTGATAACAGGGTTTGCATCAGTAAGCTCTCTTACTGTGTGCCACATATCGATCATTTCGTCTGTCCAGCCGTAGTCCTCACGGTACTGCTTTTCTTCGATAGCAAGAGCGTCCTCGTTCTTTGCGGAGATAAGCTTGCACTTCATGAATGCGCCTGCGCCCTCGGGGTTGGAAGCGTTCTTGCAGAGTACGTATGCGTCCATGCTTGCGGGCAGGTAGTACTTGTCAGCCTGAGGATCCTTAGGCATGGGAACGAACATTATCTCGCCGGGCTGACCGTAGTGAGACAGGTCTGCTTCCCAGAGCGACCATGTTCCGATAGGATAGAACAGTGTCTTACCCTCGCTGATACGCTGAGGCTGCTCTTTCCATTCAAACTCAGCCTTAGGCAGCGGCAGGTCGTCTTTCTTCAGATCGTACATAAAGTTCTCTGCGCGCTCGATCTCGGGAGTAAGGAGGTTGCTCTTGATAACGCCGTTTTCTGCGCTGATGGGAGCAACGCCTGTAGTGAGCAGGAAGTTTGTTTCAAAATACCAGCTGTCGTATGCAAACTGGTCATTTTCACGGTCGCAGTATTCAAGACACATATTTCTGAAGGTATCCCATGTCCAGTTGCCCTCGGCAAGCAGCTCGGCGGGATCGTCGAGACCGTTTGCTTCGATGGTGTTTTTATTGTAGATCATAATGCACTTGGAGTCTGTGGTGGTACATACAAGATAGTGCTTTCCGCCCAGCATATGTACGTCGGAAAGAGCCTTTGCACCATCAGTCCAAAGCTCAGCGTCGTTGAAATCAAGGTATTCGTCCCAGGGATCAAACATACCGGAAATTACGCGGCTGGGATATGTATCGCCCTCCTGACCGGGGAAGATGTCGGGGGAAGTTCCGCCCACAACAAGTGTGGAAAGATCGTTGAAGCGGTTGTCCCATGTGGTCTGGATGTACTCGATGTTTCCGCCGTATTTTGTCTCGAAAAGCTCCAGAGCCGCAAGCTTGGGCTTGCCCTGAGCAGGGTTGATGTCGTACCATGACAGCCACTTTATAGTGCCGTTTTCAAGCTTCTCATCGTCGCTTACTTCCAGCATCTGGTCTACAGCAGCCTTGTCATCCTCGTTAAGCTCCTTGGGAGCTGTAGCCTCGGTGGTAGCAGATGTTTCTGCGCTTCCGGAACCGCCCTCATCACCGGAGCAGGCAGCCAGCGTTCCCATAAGGGAAAGCGCGGAAATGAATGCCAGTGTCCTCTTCAAGTTTTTCATAATAACCTCTCCTTTTTTTACTTTGATTTAACGCAGCCCTCTGCGTTTTTACATTTACCGCTCGTTGTTCTCTGTATATAATTTATCACATCCGGACGAATAAAAATACTAAAATTCTGCTTTTTTTATCAAAATTTTGTTGCAATTTTCTTTGGCATGGTGTATAATAGTAAAGAGGTGAGATATGATATGGCTCAATCGGAAAAGGAGCTTACCTATAAAGCCTTTATGAACAGGGAGTATGCCTTTAAGCATTCCCCGTTTGAAAAGGAATTTGAGTTCTACGACTGCGTGAAAAGCGGAGATACCGAAAGGGTAAAGCAGCTTATGACGCCGCTCGGTTCCGGCGGAACGGGTATGCTTTCCGAGGATCCGCTGCGAAATCTGAAATATCATTTTACCATAACCGTTGCCCTTATAACCCGCTTCTGCGTGGAGGGCGGAATGGAAATGGAGACCGCCTACACTCTGAGCGACCTGTACATACTTAAAGCGGATAAATGTTCCCGCACGGAAGAAGTACATAAGCTTCACAGAGAAGCTATTCTTGATTTTACAAACCAGATGAACAAGATAGCCCGCAGTACGATCTATTCTAAGCCCATTATAATGACTATGGACTACATCTACGATCATCTCCACTCGAAGATATCTGAGGAAGATATCGCCGAGTATGCCGCGCTGAGCCCGTCCTATCTGTCAAGACTTTTCCACAGCGAGGTAGGCGTTACCATCAGCACCTACATTGCCGTAAAAAGGGTGGAGACCGCTCAGAATATGCTGAAATATTCCGACTACACTCCCCTCGATATAGGGAACTACCTGGCGTTCAATTCCCACAGCCACTTTATAAGCACGTTCAAAAGGTACACGGGAATGACCCCGAACGAATTCCGCAAAAAATACTATCGCTCCAACTGGAGTGCGGACAAACACGACAGAACAAAAAAGACAAAATGATTACAGTTATAGCAAAATAATTA
>CAMWVO010000202.1 GCA_947177695.1 uncultured Clostridia bacterium | reverse complement strand
CGCGAAGTATCTTACGGACTTTACCGACGCCGAAATAAGATACTGCACCGATAACGCCTATAACGACAAGAAATTTGCCACGGAAAATATTTCCGAAATATCACATCTTTTTGACGGAACCTATATTCTCGAGCTTTGGCACGGTCCTACCTGCGCTTTCAAGGATATGGCTTTGCAGATTTTGCCGTACCTGCTTACGACATCCGCCAAAAAGATCAATATTGACAAGAAAATAATCATTCTTGTGGCGACTTCCGGCGATACGGGAAAAGCTGCTCTTGAGGGCTTTGCGGACGTTCCCGACACGCAGATCATGGTGTTCTATCCCGAGGACGGCGTAAGTCCCATGCAGAAGCGTCAGATGACCACACAGGACGGCGGAAACGTTGCGGTATGCGGTATCAAGGGCAACTTTGACGACTGCCAGAACGGCGTTAAGGCTATCTTTACGGACGAGACCGTCAAGGCAAAGCTTGAAGCTAACAAGATGATGTTTTCCAGTGCAAACTCTATTAACTGGGGACGTCTTGCTCCGCAGATCATTTACTATATTTCTGCCTACGCTACACTTGTCAAGGACGAGGAAATTTCTGCGGGCGACAAGATAAATATTGTTGTTCCCACGGGAAACTTCGGAAACATTCTTGCGGCTTACTACGCAAAGCACATGGGTCTGCCGGTGAACAGGCTGATATGCGCTTCAAATTCCAACAAGGTGCTTACCGATTTCATTACCACGGGCGTGTACGACAGAAACCGCGAGTTTATCACGACTATTTCGCCCTCTATGGATATCCTTATTTCCAGCAATCTGGAAAGACTTCTTTACCTTATGTGCGGTGAGAACGATGCTCTGATACGCGAGTGGTTCGGCTCTCTTGCCAAGAACGGCAGATACGAGGTTACGGACGAGATCAAGGCCAAGCTTGCGGACGAGTTTGCGGCGGGCTTCTGCGACGATAAGGCTACCAAGGACACTATCAAGAGAATTTACGATAAATATTCCTACACTCTCGATACCCACACTGCGGTTGCGGTGAAGGTTTACGAGGACTACCGCGCGGAGACAGGGGATGCCACAAAGACTGTTATCGCTTCCACGGCAAGTCCCTACAAGTTCAGCGCAAGCGTGCTTGAAGCTATTGACGGCAAGACTTCCGAAATCGGAGAGTTTGAGATGATCGACCGTCTTGCTGAGCTTTCGGGATATGAGATACCCAAGTCTCTTGCGGCTCTGAAAACCAAGGAGCGCCGCTTCAAGGACGTTATTGCAAGGGAAGAACAGCAGGATTATGTCCTGAAACAGCTTTCCGTCTAAGGGTGGCTAAATGTCTTTGTTTGCAATAGCCGATCTGCACTTGTCGCTGTCGGTTGATAAGCCTATGGACATTTTCGGCGGCTGGGACAACCATGTGGAAAAGCTTACCGAAAACTGGAACAAAATCGTTTCGGCTGAGGATACGGTGGTTATTCCCGGGGATATTTCCTGGGGTATGAATCTGGACGAGGCAAAGGCTGATTTTGAGTATATCAACGGTCTCAACGGCAGGAAGATCATATCGAAGGGCAACCATGATTACTGGTGGTCTACGGTTTCCAAGCTTAACAAATTTACACTGGAGAACGGCTTTGAGACGATACAGTTCCTGCATAACAACCACTATTCCTACGGGAAATACGGTATCTGCGGTACCCGCGGCTGGATAAACGAAACGGAAGTCCCCGCCGACGCAAAGGTGCTGGCGCGGGAGGCACAGCGGCTGGAAGTATCAATTCAGTCGGCGTTAAAGGAAAATCTTGAGCCGATAGTGTTCCTGCATTACCCGCCTGTTTACGGGAATGAGAGCAATTATGACATTCTCGACGTGATGTTCAGGTACGGCGTAAAGGAGTGCTACTACGGACATCTCCACGGAAGGGCGCATAAAAACGCGGTATGCGGGGAACGTGACGGTATTAATTTTCATCTGATAGCCGGTGATTTTGTGCAATTTTGCCCTCAATTGGTGGTATAAATTGTATAAAATGGCGAAATGTTGCATTATCTATGGTAAATTTATTTTAGATATGTTATAATGTTTAGTGTGTTTTAAGGCTCAGGCGGTTCTGCCGCTTTTCCGCGTCTTGCGGCAGAGCTAAGTTTTAATATTGGAGGACGTTACAAATGGGTTTGGTTTCAGCAAATAAAATTGAAGCTACAAAATTTGAGCTTATAATCAGCGTGGACGCAGAGGGTTTTGAAAAGGCTCTCCAGAATGCGTATCTGAAAGCCCGCAAAAGAATCAATATCAACGGTTTCAGAAAGGGAAAGGCTCCCAGAAAAATGATCGAGCAGCTTTACGGTGAGAATGTTTTCTACGAGGACGCGGTAAACGATCTTGTAAGAACAGATATAACCAAGGTTCTCGACGAGGAGAACTACGATCTGATCGCGACTCCCGAGATCGCGGTTGAATCCGTAAACAAAAGCGAGGGCGTAAAATTCAAGGTTACTGTTATGGTAAAGCCCGATGTTGAAATTTCCGACTATAAGGGTATAGAAGTTGAAAAAACTGTCAATGCTGTTACAGACGAGGATATCGACAAGCAGCTCCAGGCTCTCAGAGAGAGAAACGGACGTCTTGTTACTGTTGAGGACAGACCCGCTGAAAACGGTGACGTTGCTGTTATCGATTTTGAAGGCTTCAAGGACGGCGTTCCTTTCGAGGGCGGAAAAGATACCAACTATGAGCTTGCTCTCGGTTCGGGTACTTTCATTCCCGGCTTTGAGGAGCAGATCGTCGGCAAGAGTACGGGCGAGGAGTTTACGATCAACGTTACTTTCCCCGAAAATTATCAGATGGAAGATATTGCAGGACAACTCTGCGAATTCAAGATCAAGCTTAACGAGATCAAGGCTAAGGAACTTCCCGATCTTGACGACGAGTTCGTTAAGGATGCTACCGAGTTTGAAACTCTCGATGAGCTGAAAAACGATATGAGAACAAAGCTTGAGGAGCGTTCCGCAAAGAATGCCGATATGGAAGCCGAGAACAAGATTTTCGAGACCCTTATCGGAAAGATGACGGCTGACATTCCTCAGATCATGTTTGACAACAAGATCGATGAGATGGTAAGAGATTTTGAAATGCGTCTTTCGCAGCAGGGTCTCAATATGGAAATGTACCTGACTTATACCAACATGGATATGGCTGCATTTAGAAAGACTTTTGAGGCTCAGGCTCAGAATCAGGTCAAGGTAAGACTTGCTCTTGAAAAGATCGCGGAGCTTGAAAATATCGAGATCTCCGATGAAAAGGCTGAGGAAGAGATCGCAAGAATGGCTGAACAGTACAACATCTCTGTTGACAGAGTTAAGTCGGTTGTGAGCGTTAAGGCTGTCAAGGAAGACCTTAAGGTCGGCGAGGCAAGCAAGATCGTTCTGGATTCCGCAAAGATCAACGGTTGAAAAGGCTGAGCCTTTACCCGTGCCGCCATACTTTGACGGTAAAGGTAATGTTCTTCCGAGACGCAGGATAATTATTTTATTGTTTCCTGCCCAATAAGATGAAGCGCAAACCATCTTTCCGCAGAAGGATGGTTTGCTTTCGTAAACACTTCTGCGGAGAAACGAGGCTTTTATGAGTTTGGTACCTTATGTTGTAAGACAGACGGGAAGAGGAGAGCGCTCTCAGGACATTTTTTCCATGCTCCTTGAGGACAGGATAATTATGCTTTCAGAGGAAGTCAACGATACCTCTGCAAGCTTGGTGGTCGCTCAAATGCTGTATCTGGAAAGCCAAGATCCCGAAAAGGATATCTGCCTCTATATCAACAGTCCCGGAGGAGTAATTACTGCCGGTATGGCAATTTATGACACAATGCAGTATATCAAGTGCGACGTGTCCACTATTTGCATAGGTCTTGCCGCTTCTATGGGAGCTTTCCTGCTTTCATCGGGAACTAAGGGCAAGAGGCTCGCGCTTCCAAATTCTGAAATAATGATCCACCAACCCCTTATTTCGGGAGGACTGTCCGGTCAGTGTACCGATATTAAGATCCGTTCTGACCATATGGTCAGAACGAGAGAGAACCTTAACCGTATTATCGCGCAGAACACAGGCAAGCCTATCGAAACTATCCGCGAGGATACGGAGCGCGACAACTTTATGACCGCTGCCGAGGCTGCGGAGTACGGTCTGGTTGACAAGGTAATATTTACAAGATAAGTCTGGAGTTTGATTTATGGCCGGAAATGATAAAACTTTAAAAAGATGCGGCTTTTGCGGCAAGCCTGAAAACAAGGTGCTGAATATGTTTTCGGCAGGCGCGTGCAATATCTGCGACGACTGTGTGACGTACTGCTATGAAATGCTTGTTGCAAATGATCTGGTCGTTCCAAGCTACGCCGAAAGCCGAAGCGCTAAGCCTCAGCCGCTGAAGCCCGTTAAGCTGATGAAGCCTGCGGAGATAAAAAAATATCTTGACGAATATGTTATCGGTCAGGACGAAGCTAAGATCGCGCTGTCTGTTGCGGTTTACAACCACTATAAGCGCATTAACAGTCAGACGGATACCGACGACGTGGAGCTTCAGAAGAGCAATGTTATTCTTGTTGGTCCTACGGGCGTGGGAAAAACTATTCTTGCTCAGACCCTTGCCAAGATTTTGCAGGTGCCTTTCGCTATTGCGGACGCCACCACGCTTACCG
>CAMWVO010000201.1 GCA_947177695.1 uncultured Clostridia bacterium | reverse complement strand
GAAAGGGGATTTCGCGCTCTGCGGAGCGCGACCAAAGGGCTCTGCCCTTTGGAAACTCGCAGCCTTGAAAGGCTGGCGAACTTTTTTGAGTCGGCGGCTTCGCCGCCTGAGCGTTCCGACCGTTAGCCGCGTAAATCAAAATTTATCCGTCCTTTACAAAAATCCGAAAGATATCGACAAATCAAAATAAATATGTTATAATTCAATAAAGTACAATAGCCGAACGGAGGCATTTTTATGAAGCCCAAAAAACTTCTTGCCCTGACAGTCTCACTGCTGACCTGCGTTTTTATACTTTCCCTCGGAGCTTCCGCAAATCCCAAGACCCCGAAAAAGAAAAGCATAAGCCTTGACAGTACGAGTATTACTCTTTGCGAAGGCGAGACCTTTACTCTTAAACCGTCTGTTACGGGATACAAAAAATGCACCGTTCAATGGTCGTCCTCGGACAAGTCCGTCGCCGCAGTGAAAAAGGGCGGTATCGTTACCGCATTGAAAGAGGGTACGGCGGATATTTCCGTAAGAATAAAGGGTACCGACCTGAAAGCCGTGTGCAGTGTTGCCGTAACAGCCTGCGAGCCCGACCCGAACGACTACAAGACTGTTACCTTTGACGGAAAAACTTACACCCTATCCTTTGAGGACAACTTTGACGGCGATACCCTTGACGGAACAAAGTGGGAAAGATGTCCCGAACAGAAAAGACAAGACCTGAACAATTACTGGGACAACAGTATGTCATATCTTGACGGCGAGGGAAATCTGGTCATAGGAATGTCCTACGACGAAGCAAACGACCGCTTTCTCAGCGGCGGCGTCAGAAGCAAGGGAAAGTTCGAGCAGGCTTACGGATATTTCGAGATACGCTGCACCGTGAACAATGTCCCCGGGTACTGGACGGCTTTCTGGCTTATGGGCGACAGCGTTGCAGACGAGACAAACGGCGGCAGGAACGGCACTGAGATAGACATTATGGAAACGCCCTACTACAGCAAAAAGCAGGTACAGAACACCCTTAACTGGGACGGCTACGGCTACCGCCACAAATCGTCGGGAAATGTTACCGATATCGACGTTTACGACGGTAAATACCACACATTCTCCCTGCTGTGGACGGAGAAAGAGTACGTTTTCTATATTGACGGAAAGGAGTCCTGGCGCACCGACGCGGCGGAGGCTCTGGGCACCTGCGAGGTACCGCTGTTTGTCAAGATATCCTCCGAAACAGGGTCTTGGACGGGTATCCCGAATCCCGATGACCTGCCCGACAAAATGCTGGTGGACTATGTAAGGATCTACAAATAACCCGAAAGGAGCGAATTGAAATAAAAATTCTTCACACCTCGGACCTGCATCTCGGCATATCCTTGTGCGGAATACCGCTTCTGTCCTATCAGAAAACGCTCTGCGAAAGCCTTTGCAGACTGTCCGAAAATGCGGACGCGGTCATAATCGCAGGGGACGTTTTCGATACCTCGGTGGCATCCGCGGAAGCGGTGAAGCTCTGGAGCGAATTTGCCACAAAGCTTTGCCTTGAAAGAAAAATCCCCGTAATAGTATGCGCGGGAAATCACGACGGCGCGGCGCGGCTTGCCTCCTGCGCGGGACTTCTCCGCTCGTCGGGACTGTACATATCCGGCTCCGTTGAGGACGCGTTTGTCCCCGTGACGGTAGGAAATACTTCTATATATTCTTTGCCATATTTTAACCCAACGGACGCCGCCGCAGTCCTTGGCTGCGAGCCGAACGCCGCTTCCGTGATGAAAGCTGTGACCGAGAAAATTTTGTCAAGTACGGAAAGTCCCGTGAATATTCTTGCCGCACACTGTTTTGCGGCGGGAGCTTCCGCGGCGGAAAGCGACATATCCGCAAGAGCGGCGGAGTCCGTGGGCGGCGCGGATAAAATTCCCGCGGACGCTTTTTCGGGCTTCGACTACGTGGCTCTTGGACATCTCCACAAGGCGCAGACCGTATCGAAAAGCAGCGCGGAGCCCCTTATACGGTACAGCGGCGCGCCCCTGCCCTATTCATTCGGAGAAGCAAGGTACAAAAAAACCGTTACTTTAGTCGATACCGAAACGCTTTCCGTAACGGAGCTTGACGTCCCCCAGCCCTACATACTGCGCACTGTGGAGGACAGCTATGAAAATATTCTGGAAGCGGCAAAAACCGATCCGAACCGTGACGACTTTATGAAAATAACTGTGACCGACAGCTTTGCGGGGGACAACATTTTCATGCGGCTAAAGGAGCTGTACCCTAATCTTTTGCAGTTTTCGGGAACACGTCCCAACGCTTCGGGAGACGCGGAAACGACTGCCGCCGAGACTGCTTCGGAAATGGATATCGTATCCCTTGCCGTCCGCTACTGTGAGGAAATGCGGGGGGAAAAGCCCGGCGAGAACGAGCTGAAATGGCTGTCCGAAGCTTTAAAGGAGCTTGAAGAAGAAACATGATAAGGGCGTGTTGAAACACGCGGAAAGGAACTGCACTTAAATGAATACTAAAATAAAAACTTACATGGACATACTGCTGAAAGCCATACTTACGGGCATAGCCATAGGCATAGGAGGAACGGTCTATCTTTCCTGCGAAAACAAGGTGGTGGGAGCGTTTTTGTTCGGCACGGGACTGTTCACCATACTTACATTCGGATTTATGCTTTTCACGGGAAAGGTTGGCTACGCCGTTGAAAACAAGCCCGCATATCTGATAGACCTTGTTTTCATCTGGACGGGAAATCTTATCGGCACGGCTGTGACCGCAGGACTTTTATCAGCCACAAGGATAGGCGCGGGCATTTCCGAAAAGGCGAAAGCCCTGTGCGATGTGAAGCTTTCCGACAGCTTGGTCAGCATATTTATCCTTGCCTTTTTCTGCGGACTTCTTATGTTTATCGCCGCGGATGGCTACAAGAACATAAAAAATCCCGCAGGACAGATGCTTGCGGTTTTCCTGCCGGTAATGACCTTTATCCTCAGCGGCTTCGAGCACTGCGTTGCGAATATGTACTATTTCACCGCAGGCGGGGCATGGTCGGGAAAGGGTTTTCTCTATATGCTTGTGATGACCTTGGGCAATGCCGCGGGAGGCATCCTGATACCGCTGTTCCGCAAGGGCTTCGCAAAGGAATGATGCCGAAAAGGAGCAGATAGAATGAGCGAAAAAAATCAAAGCGGAGATGTGGTTGAGCTGGATCTTCCCGACTATCCCGAGGAGCAGAATGCCATTCACGACGTAGAACCGGAAAGCTCCTTTGCGGAAAACAAAGAGGAAATTTATATCAGAAACAGAAAGCTTGCCGCGGAAGAATCCTATAAGCAGATGAAAGCTGCCAATGAAAATAACAGTTCCGCGTTAAAAAATTTTTCGGCGGAAAGCGCGAATACGGTTAAGAAAAAATCCCGCGGAAAGAACAGAAAGCTTAGACTGCTTGAGAAGATATGCGGCACGGCGGTCATTGCCTTTGCAGCCATAACGGCGACAGAAGTGATATTCAACATGACGGCAGGCATAGGCAGTTCCCCAAACATCTCGGCTCTGGAGGAGGCGGACAGAAATGCAAGCAACGTATTTTCAGGCTCGGAAGCGGGTCTGGTGGAATTAGTTCTAAGCGGAACGACGATCGAAGGATATACCTTTGAAAATGATGGTACGGTTTTTACTTATGGAAACCAAAAGACCAATATGTCGTTTTTTGTCGGAGATGATTTTTCGGGGTATGCTTACGGCGAATTTGAATGCAGTTCCTACAGCGCGGAAGTGGTGTACGCTCTGTGGTCTGCCAAGCCTATTCCCGACAAGTACAAGCGCGTCCTGACCGACAGCGAGCAGGAGGCTCTTGCCAAGAAGGGAATAATAATCGGCTGTTATCCCGCTGTTGATTAATGGTACATAACGCAAAAAGCGGAGCAGACAAAAATCTGCTCCGTTGATTTTTTTGTATTACTTTCCCTGCGGCTTCTGCGGCTGTGCGCTGTTTGCGGCGACCTCCTTGATGGAGGTAACAAGTCCCGCAAGTCCCTGGATTTCCGAGGGAATAATGATCTTTGTTGCTCTGCCGTCGGCGGCTTTTGCAAAGGCTTCAAGGCTCTTGAGAGCGATAACGTTGTCCTGGGGATTGGACTGATTGAGACGAACAAGGCTTTCCGCAAGAGCGTTCTGAACCAGCTGAATGGACTCCGCTTCACCCTGCGCTTCAAGTATCTTCTGCTGTCTTACAGCGTCCGCGCGGAGTATCATAGCCTGCTTTTCAGCCTCAGCGCGAAGGATCTCCGCTTCCTTGTCGGCTTCTGCACGGAGAATTTTGGACTCCTTTTCACCCTCTGCCACAAGTACCTGAGATTTCTTTTCACCCTCAGCCTGGAGTATCTTTTCACGTCTTTCGCGCTCCGCTTTCATCTGACGCTCCATGGAGTCCTGAATTTCTCTGGGAGGGATAATATTTTTCAGCTCAACGCGGTTTACCTTAATGCCCCATGGGTCTGTGGCTTCGTCAAGGATAGCGGTGATCTTCGCGTTGATAACGTCTCTGGAAGTAAGAGTAGCGTCAAGCTCAAGTTCGCCTATGATGTTACGGAGGGTCGTGGCGGTAAGGTTCTCGATAGCCGCCAACGGACGCTCAACGCCGTATGTGTAAAGCTTTGAATCGGTAATGCGGTAGAACACAACGGTATCTATCTGCATGGTAACGTTA
>CAMWVO010000200.1 GCA_947177695.1 uncultured Clostridia bacterium | reverse complement strand
CAGCGTCATATGTGTATAAGAGACTGTCGCTGCCTGCTCTGTTGAAGCTGCCCAAATGTCGTTGATCAGTTTGATCGTCTGATTTGTAACGTCAACGGACGAGTTAAGGGACTCCGCGGTTTCTTCAACAATATGCGAACCGCTTTTAACCGCTTCAATGGTTTGCTCAATGAGCCCGGTCGTATTGGTTGCAGCCTCTGCCGACTTGGACGCAAGGTTTCTTACCTCGTCCGCAACAACGGCAAATCCCTTGCCAGCAGCGCCAGCTCTCGCAGCCTCAACAGCGGCGTTAAGCGCGAGAATGTTGGTCTGGAATGCAATATCCTCGATCGTCTTGATAATGTTCGAGATCTTGTTCGATTTATCGGAAATGTTGTTCATCGCAACGACCATTTCATTCATATGCTTGTTGGAAAGCGACATATTTTCGCCTGCCTGATTTGCCTTTTGGTTAGCTTCTTCGGCATTTTTGGCATTGGTGTCAACCTTGTCTTTAAGCGCTCCGATAATGCCTGCAAGCTCCTGGATAGAGGAAGCCTGTTCGGTAGTTCCCGACGCAAGAGTCGTAGCTCCGTTGGAGATCTGCACAGCGCCCTGATTAACGTGCTCTGCGGAAATATCGATCTGCTGCATAGTATCCGACAGTCCGTACGCAAGGCTGTTCAGCGCTTCGATTATGCTCACGAAATCGCCGTTGAACTCGATCTGCCGCTGAATGTTAAAGTCGCCGTCCGCAAGCTGTTTGCAAAGACGCGAGATCTCGCCGATATAACCGTTCAGCGAGTTTATTGTTTTGTTGATCGAGTCCGCAAGCTGACCCGTTTCGTCGTCGGAGGTGTGTTCAACGCTTACATTAAGGCTTCCCGAAGCCACAGCGTTCATAACGTCGACCGTTTTCCTGATCGGGTTTGCAATGCTGTTGGCGGTGATAATGCAGACAACGGTCGCATCAGTCATAAAAAACAGACCTAAAATTATTGTAATAATGACAGCAAATTGGGTTTCGTCCATCCACTCACCGACCTCGGTCGTAACTCCGATCACCCAGCCGTCAGTACCGTCCACAGGAGAGTAGGCAAGGTATCTGTCAACGCCGCCGCCGTTTACTTGACCGAATACAGTGCTGTCGGGGTCGGTCAGTGAGATCGCCTGTTTTTCAAGCTCGCTGAGACAGTCATACTCCTCGTTGTCCTTGTGAGTGTGATTTGTGTTGTTCATTCCCTCGGTTACGTATTTCTGTTCCATACAGGCGATATAGGTGCCGTTTTCGTCCATAATGTAGGTTTCGCCCGACTGACCCACACGTATCTCATCAATAATGTCGTGAAGCATAGAACCCTCGATACCGAAATAAACAACGCCGATAACCTCGCCGTCATTGCGTCCGCCCTCTTTAATGGGGGCGCAGAAGTATATGATCGGTCTGCCGCCCACGTCCTGCGGACCAAACACAAATTCTATGTTTTTCATGCCTTTTATGTAGCAATGGTCTTCTCTGTAATCAATTACGTCATCAAGAACTTCGTATCCCCAGCCGTCCTTGTCGATGTAACCGCGCTCGGAGAAGCCGTAGGCGTCGGCTCTTTCCTGCAAAAGCTCAAGCTTTTCTTCTACGGTGCGGTCATCGCCCATACGCGGATCCATGCCGACCTCCTTGACGATCGCCACATAACGGGACAAGCGGTTCTCCAGACGTACGCTTGCCTGAAGCGCAAGCTCCGAGAGCGTGGTCTCAAGCGTTGACCGAGTGCTGCGGAAATTCAGATAGCTGCCTAAAATGCCGATCACGGTAATGCCGATAAAAACTACCGACAATATCCGCCTGAGCAGCTTGCTTTTAACAGTCTTTAGGTTTTTCATTTAAGTACCCCCAGATAAGCAGTTTCCTTAAATTTTATACTTTTCTGTAAAATTTTTCAACAAATTTCACTTAAACGACATATTTTGCACTTAATTGACATTGCCAAAATCTTATAGCATTATTTTAAAAGCATAAACGGCAATGCTCTTCATATGTGATCCTGCGATCCGGTTTCGCT
Organism: uncultured Clostridia bacterium; assembly: GCA_947177695.1. Taxonomy (GTDB): domain Bacteria; phylum Bacillota; class Clostridia; order Oscillospirales; family Ruminococcaceae; genus RGIG8773. The sequence goes on along the minus strand of CAMWVO010000200.1, from coordinate 2,675 downwards.
TGGGTCGGAAATCTGCCTTGACAAAAAAGGAAATTTGTGCTACAATATTTTAAGACAATGTGAAGATTTTTGACATTCCCGGTTTCCGCTGTGATCCACTATAAAATCAGATAAGAGAAGGTAGATAGAATGAAAACCATACGGCAAAAGATCATTATTTGTATGTCCTCGGTTTCGGCTGCGCTTTTGCTCATATTGGGCGTAACGGCGTGTACGCTCACTTATAAAGGAACGATCCAAACGGTGCGATCGGATATGGAAAATTTCATTTCCGTTGCTTCCGAGCGGGTGCAGCTGGAATGCAGCGCGTTCATGAACGTTGCCGAGATAGCGGGAATGAATCCCACTTTGTCCGACAATGAGTACCCGATGGAAGAGCGGGTGGCGCTTTTAAATAATATTGCAAAGGCGAACGGACTGACACGCGGAGTGATCCTTGACGAAAACGGCGTCAATATCGAGACGGGCGCGGATATGTCCGACCGTGAGTACGTTAAGGCGGCGCTGCGGGGAGAATCCATGATCTCTGACCCTGTCGTTTCCCGTGTGACAGGCGAAGTCAGCATTATTATCGCGGCGCCTCTTTGGGAAAACGGTGCGGCGAACACAAAGGTCGTGGGCTGCGTTTACGTGGTTCCAGACACCGATTTTCTGAATAAGATCATGGGTTCGATAAAGATAAGCGAGACCAGCGTCGCTTATATGATAAACTCGCAGGGCGACACCATTGCCGATCAGACTAAGGACACTGTTGACGGCGGCGAGAATATCGAGGAGCTTGCGAAGACTGATCCCGGCTATGCCGATCTGGCGGCGCTCCATGCCAAGGTGCGCGGGGGAGAGACGGGCATCGCAAGTATTGTTGAGCAGGGAATAACGGAATTTGTCTGCTACGCGCCCATTGCCGAAACCAACGGCTGGTCTATTCTGATCACTGCGGATCTGAACGATTTTATGGGAAGCACATCCGCAACGATCGTTACGACGATCGTCATGATTTTGGTCGGACAGGTGATCGTACTGATCATTGCTATCCGCCTCGGCAGAGGGATCGGCATACCTATCAGCGCAAGCGCGAAGCGGCTTACGGCGCTGGCGGCGGGCGATCTGACGAGCAAGGTGGCGACTGTAAATGCAAAGGACGAAACGGCGCAGCTTGCCGATTCGACCAAGCAGCTGGTGGACGGGATCAACGTCATTATTCGGGACATGGACCGTATTTTAAGTGAAATGGCAAACGGAAACTTCAATGTCTCGCTGGAGGATAACCGCGGTGCGTATGTGGGCGATTTCGCGGGGCTGATCAATTCGGCGGAAGTGATCAACGAGCGTCTGAGCGGAACGCTGTTAAAGATAAACGATGCGGCGGATCAGGTTTCGAGCGGTTCAAATCAGGTTTCCGAGGGCGCACAGGCGCTTTCACAGGGCGCTACCGAGCAGGCAAGCTCGATAGAGGAGCTGGCGGCAGCGATCAACGAGATTTCTGCGCATATCCGCAATAATTCGGAAAGCTGCAATCAGGCAAAGGAAAAAAACAATGCAGCAGGGGACGCGCTTCAGGCGGCAAACGGACAAATGCAGCGCCTGGTTGAGGCTATGGATAAAATCAACCGCTACTCCGACGAGATCGGAAAGATCATCAAGGCGATCGAGGACATCGCTTTCCAGACCAATATTCTGGCGCTGAACGCCGCAGTCGAGGCAGCGAGAGCGGGCGCAGCAGGAAAGGGCTTCGCGGTCGTTGCTGACGAGGTGCGTAATCTTGCGAGCAAGTCCGCCGAATCGGCAAATAATACTGCCACGCTGATCGAGGAGTCGATCGCAGCTATTCATCACGGCAGCAAAATCGTGAACGAAACTGCGGAAATTATGTGCGAGGTTTCGGATTCGGCTTCTGAGGTGACGGATCTGATCGGCGTGATCGCGGAGGCAAGCCGTGAACAGGCAAACTCCATCGAACAGGTCACGATCGGAATTGACCAGATATCTACGGTCGTGCAAACAAACTCAGCCACCGCCGAGGAGAGCGCGGCATCGAGCCAGGAGCTTTACAGTCAGTCCGCAATGCTTAAGAAGCTGATCGATTCATTCCGTCTCAAGAGCTGATCCGCGGTTACATAGGCTTTGCTCACGAATTTTCGGGTTTGGTGAATTTTCCCTGAGGTCGGCAGCAAGGAGATAAATGTTCGTCTGAAATCTCATTCATTTTTTACATCACCGTGACACGCACAGCCGTTAGGACACCCCGCACAGTTTCCCCCGCATGAGGTTTTTCCCGACTTTTTATCCTTGTAAAGCTGTCTTGCGGCAAGGAACAATACCGCCGCAACAATCAAACCGACAATTACCGTTGTCATAAAAATCACTCCTGTTTAAAGTTCGGAGGATAGTGCAGAATCTATCCTCTGAATTTTTATTAGTTTTTAACACGGATATTTCTTGTAAGCCTTGTGCTTTCCTTGTAAGGTCTTGTAAGCATATAGATGATAAATGCAAGAACCGCAAGGGCAAAGACAAGTCCGATAACATTTACAGAGCCTGTGAAAAGAAGTCCAAGCTGGTAAACTATAAGGGATACCGCATAGGCAAATCCGCACTGGTATGCAATGGCGACAGCAGTCCACTTTGCGTGGTTCATTTCACTCTTGATAGCACCCATGGCCTCAAAGCAAGGC
>CAMWVO010000199.1 GCA_947177695.1 uncultured Clostridia bacterium | reverse complement strand
GCTTGAAATATCCACCGAGGTGGCGTTAAGAAAGAAGTCGGCGTATTTCTCCAGATGTGTTGTCAGCGCGCTGTAGGAAGCGTTCAGAATAATGCTTACCGTTATCATAAGTCCGCCGTAAAGACATATCAGCTTAATGTCCTTTTCGGGAGCTATAAGCGAGTCCACCAGCAGAGGCATGAATATCAGGTCTGACATGGGAGCCGCCGCCGTAAGCAGCACGTTTATCACCGACAGGATAAAGTACGTCTTTGATTTCCTCCACGCGTCGGGGAAGAAATATTTCAGCACGGGGATTACCTTGCTTTTTTCTTTTTTGTTTGTTTTAACTTCTGTATCAGCCATTTTCTATCACTCCCTCCGATACGATAATGTCCTTGTCCTCAACGTAATACTGCGCCTGTACGCGGAACATTTCGGCGTACTCGCCGTCAAGCTCCATAAGCTGTTCGTGAGTACCCGTCTCAACCATTTCACCCTTTGCAAACATTGCCACCCTGTCGCAGAACCGTGTTGACGACAGCCTGTGGGAAATATAGACCGCAGTTTTTTTGCCGATCATTCCGTCGAAGCTCTGGTACAGACGGTACTCCGCAAGAGCGTCAAGTGCGGCTGTAGGCTCGTCAAGAACGATTATTTTTGAATCCTTATAGAGCGCGCGGGCAAGAGCAAGCTTCTGCTTTTCGCCGCCCGAAAGGTCTATGCCGTCGTCGTACAGGACTTTCAGAAGCTCGGTGTCAACGCCCTTTTCAAGGGAATCTATCTTCTCCCCAAGACCTGCGCTGCGAAGCATTTTCTCCGCCCTGTCCTTGTCGGTGTTGAAGGGCTCGCTCATGGAAACGTTCTCGCTCATGGGGAACGCAAACACCGTAACGTCCTGAAAGGCGGGAGCAAACATTCTGAAATACTCCGCCCTGTCAAAGCTGCGGATATCCGTGCCGTTCAGCAGTATGCGCCCCTCGGTAACGTCATAAAGCCGCAGGAGCAGCTTGATAAAGGTGGTCTTGCCCGCGCCGTTAAGTCCCACCACCGCAAGCTTTTCGCCGGGGGTAAGGGTGATGTTTATGTTTTTCAGCGCGTAATTTTCCTGTCCCTTGTAGCGGAACGAAACGTTCTCGAAAGTAAATTCGTACTCCTCCGCTTCGGGAATGGGTATTGTCTCGGCGGTCTCGTCGCCTATGGGGATATCCATGTAGCTTCGGAAATCGTCCGTGTGAGCGGAACGCTCTTTAAGTCCCGCTATTGCCGTCAGAACTTCCATTGCCGCGTTTGAAAAAGCCATGGAGCTTGCAAAGTACAGCGTAAAGTTACCGATGGAAAGACCGTTGTTTACCACGCTCATGATCAGCCAGCCCACCACGATAACGTTTCGGACAAAGGCTATGCCGTGGGAAAAAAGCGTGTTATAGACCCAGTACTGCCGCGATCTCCACCAGTGCTCAAGCTCCTTGTCGTAGACCTTTTTCTGCCGCTTGCTGAGAAAGCTCCTCATTCCGAAAAGACGTATATCCTTAGCGTAGGAAAAATCCATGGTGACGTTTTCCATGTACTCCAGCTTGCGCCAGTGAGGCATCATGGCGTCCCACATTTCCTTTTTGTCCTTGCGGCGTATATAGTCGAAAAACAGGAACTGTATCACCGACAGTATGCCGACTACCGGAATTATCCACGGGTTAAAGCTTGCCATAATGACCGTTGATACGACCACCGAGACCACGTGGGTCATCATAGTCTGCATATAGGTCATCATGCCCTGAACGCCCTGCCAGTCGCCGTTTGTGGCTCTTTTCGCCTTTTGCAGACGGTCAAGCATTTCGGGAGTTTCAAGTGTTTCGTACTCCATAGCCAGTGTCTTGGCAATTCTTTCCTTTACCAGCATCATGCGGACATAGGTAAAGCCGACGCTGAGCTTCTGGGCGGAAACATTGTTCACGCACAGAAAGACCAGTTCTATCGCCACCGCCCCGACAACAAGCCAGAGCAGCGGTTTTATGTCCTTGTCCGCGGAACTTGCCTGACGTTCTATCATGTCGATAACAAGCTTTCCGATAAAGCTCCAGATGTATGACATGGACGCTCCCGCGATGCCGCCCGCGATAAGCAGGAAAAACAGCGATCTTTTATACCGCGCGAACGCCTTGAAGATGTAGCCGATATTGCTGAAAAGACCGTAATCCCTGTGGAATTCGTCGGTATTTTCCTCTTTTTTGGGTTTGCTGAATATGCCCATTGTGTGCCTCCTTTTTGAGTGGTGAGTTTGTAACTGAATTTTTACTATAGCGTCTTGTGAAATTAAGCATGATTTTTTTAATTACCCCCTTTAGTTATGTTAATTGTCCTATAACAGGACAATATTTCTCTCAAAAAAGTATATCATAATAATTGTCCTGTGTCAAGACAATTACTTTAAAGGAGAGAAAATTATGGCGCGAATAATCGACGGCGAAAGAAAAAATATTGTGGGAAACAAGGTACGTGAGTTCCGTATTGCCAAGAAAATGAGTCAGCAGCGACTTTCGGACAAGCTTGAGACCATTGCCGTGTACATCTGCCGCGGCTCTGTCTCCCGCATTGAGGACGGCACACGAACCGTTTCCGATATTGAGCTTTACGGACTTTCCCGCATACTGGGCGTACCTGTGGGAGACTTTTTTACAGATTGAAAACTGAAAACAGCAAACAAAAAAGCGCTCCCTCGGATAAACCGAAAGAGCGCGCTAAGTCACAAATTTACACCATAATCTTACAAAAATAAGGATAAGATGTGAACAGTACTGCCTCGGTCGGTTTTTAGAAGTCCGTAAAAATTTCTGATTGTCATACTGTTCACCACCTTTCTTAATAATAACTTTTTACAGTTTATCACATCTTTCAAAACTTGTCAAGAGTTTTTTTGAATTTTTGGTACAACTTTTTTCAACTATTTCTCTGTCAAACTGTAGACAAAGTTTACAGTTTGATGGGAGATTAATATTATAAGATTTTCCTACAGTTTTCATGCAGTTTTCACAAAGCGGATGTATACTTTAACCATAGTCAAAAACAAATTTTCATGTTCATAAAAAATTACGCCCGCATGGAAGCGGACATATTATCAGGCATTCGGAAAAAATAACGAACTGCCGCAGATTTTGACTGATTATCCTGCCGTCCTCGTCTCCGTTTGCTCAGACTGTGGAGTCCGCGGAAATCCGGCGCGGGCGGCGTCCACCTACAATCCTGTAAGACTTCCCCCTTGTTTTGCAGTTACTCATAATCCCCCAAAGGCTGAGCCTTTACCCATGCCGCCGTCCATAGTGATGGCGGCAAATTTCATTCCCGAGACGAGAAAAAGCTTATATATTGACATTGCACGAAAGGCTGAGCCTTTACCCCTGCCGCCGTCTATAGTGATGGCGGCAAATTTCATTCCCGAGACGAGAAAAAGCTTATATATTGACATTGCACGAAAGGCTGAGCCTTTACCTATGCCGCCGCCTATAGCGATGGCGGCAAATTTTGCTCCCGAGATTGAAAAAAGCTTTGACAGAAAATTTGCACAAACGTCCCCTGCCTTTTAAGACAGAGGACGTTTGGTTTTATTTGCCGCAAAAAGCCGCCCGAAAAGGCTCAGCCGAGACGAAATATGCTTTTGTACCGTTATTCGTCTGATTTTCCTGCGGGTTTCTTATGCCCTGACCTTGGGCAAAATTACATATCGTAGACCTCTGCGGCGGTGAGTACCGCAAAGCCGCTTTCCTGCAAAGCTTCGAGAGCCCTGTCGTTATTGTCCACACGGATAATAACGTAAGCCTCGCCTGCCTTTTTGGTGATGAACGCGTACATATACTCAACCGAGATGTTGGACGCGTACAGGCATTCCATTATGCCCGTAAGTCCGCCGGGCTTATCCTCCGCTCCGATAGCGATAACGTTTGTCATCGAGACTGTGCAGTCCGCATTTTTCAGCGTCTCGCACGCCTTGTCGGGATCGTTTACGATAAGCCTGAGGATGCCGAAATCCTTGGTATCCGCAATGGAAAGCGCGCGGATATCAATATCATTGTCGCTGAGAAGCTTGGTTACTGCGCTGAGTTTTCCGGGTTTGTTTTCTACAAAAATAGATAACTGCTTAATAAACATACTGTTTCCTCCCTTAAAGAAAATTAGTCGTGCAGCTTGCGCTTGTCGATAACGCGGACAGCCTTGCCCTCGCTTCTGGCGATGGTCTTGGGGGATACAAGATGAACCTTGGGAGTAATTCCCAGAATGGTCTTGATAGCGTCCACAAGCTCCTTTTCTTTCTGCTGGATATCCTTTACGGTGTCGGAGAACTGCTCCGCGGACATCTCAACGTTTATGTCAAGAGTATCGGTGTTGTTCACTCTGTCAACCTCGATCTGGTAGTTAGGCGCATAGCCCTGCTCGATGAGAACGGTCTCGATCTGGGACGGGAACACGTTTACGCCCCTGATGATAAGCATATCGTCGCTTCTGCCCATGGGCTTGGTCATCTTTACCAAGGTTCTGCCGCATGAGCATTTCTTTCTCGTCAGAACGCAGATATCACGGGTTCTGTAGCGGAGCAGGGGGAAAGCTTCCTTTGTAATGCTGGTGAAAACAAGCTCGCCCTTTGAGCCCTCGGGGAGGACTTCGCCTGTGTCGGGGTCGATAATCTGTCGATTATACACATCTCCGAGCCCACGAGACCTAGCTACATCTCTTATACCGTCTTA
>CAMWVO010000198.1 GCA_947177695.1 uncultured Clostridia bacterium | reverse complement strand
GTCTTTACCCCTGCCGCCGTCTATGGAAAGGGAAACATAGTTTTATTTCCGAGACGAAAATTTAATTTTGGCAAGAAGCTTGCACAAAAGGCTGAGCCTTTACCCCTGCCGCCGTTTATAGATATGACTTTTCCGAGACAAAGGTTCAGTTTGGAAATAAAGTTTGCACGAAAGAAAGGATTGATATTATGAAACGCATACTTGTCTGCGAGGACGAAGACGTTATCCGCGATTTTGTGGTGATAAATCTTAAACGCGCGGGCTACGACGTGGTGGACGTAAACTGCGGCGAAGAAGCTCTTAAAGTGTTCGACGCGGAGCACGGCGATTTTGACATTGCCCTGCTGGACATCATGATGCCCGGCATAGACGGCTTTCAGGTCTGCAAGGCTCTGCGCAAGAGAAGCAGCACGCTGGGAATAATCATGCTCTCGGCTAAAACTCAGGAGATGGACAAGGTAAGCGGTCTTATGCTGGGTGCGGATGACTACATAACCAAGCCCTTTTCTCCCTCGGAGCTTACGGCTCGTATCGACGCGATATACCGTCGGGTAAGCATGAGCGTTGCCCGCGACGAGGACGAAGCCGCCACCATCGAATCCGGACCGTTCCTGCTCAATCTTAAAAGCAGGACCGTTGCTAAAAACGGCGTTCCCGTTGACCTTACTCAGGTGGAGTATCAGATAATGGAATACTTCATGAACAATCAGGATACCGCTCTTGACAGAAGTTCTATCCTCACCCACATATGGGGAGAGAACTACTACGGCGACGACAAGATCGTGGACGTAAATATCCGCCGCATCAGAATGAAGATCGAGGACGAGCCGTCCAATCCGAAGTATATTTCCACAATCTGGGGCTTCGGCTACAAGTGGTCGGTCAAAGACGATCAATAAAAGGCTGAGCCTTTACCCATGCCGCCGTTTATAGTTATGACAGTATAATTTTGTTTCCGAGACAAAAGTTTAGTCGGAAATAAAGTTTGTACGAAAGAAAGGCTAAGCCTTTACCTATGCCGCCGTCTATAGCGGTTACGGATAATTTTGTTTCCGAGACGAAAGATATTTTTGTATCATGGTTTGCACAAAAGCCCCCGCGGGCATAACTGTTCCGCAAAAAGATAAACAGAGGTGAAGAGCATTGCGAAAGTCAAATATAACAAGGCGCTGGCTTGTGAACAACTTGGGCGTTATCTCCGCTATGCTTTTTGCCCTTGTTATCGGCGGAACTCTTTTTGTGCGCACCTATTATTACAGCACCGCAAGGCAGTATATGACCTCCCGAATGAATATGGTGTCAAACATTTTGCAGCGTTCCTACAACGAGCCGTCGTCAAGCTTTTCGGCGGAGCTTCGTTCCATTGTGGAGAACTGGTCTGAAAAGGACAAGATGGAGCTTATGGTGATAAGGAGAAAAGGCGGTGTGGGGCTTACCTCGTCCGGTTTTATCCCCGATGAAAAGCTTGACAGCATGACCGACTATACCGAAGCCGCCGCAAGCGGTTCAAGCGGCTACTACACGGGCAGAACGGAAAGCGGCGAAAAGATAATGGCGGTATGCGTTATGCTTCCCGAAAATGATTCGGGCTACGTTGCTATGAGAATGGTATCCTCGCTGGAGGAGGTCAACAGGCACATCACAAATATTGCTCTCACCCTTGCGGCGGTATGTCTGACTATCCTTGCGCTGATGTTCGTTTCGGGACTTTATTTTGTGAAGTCCATCGTTATACCTGTGCGGCAGATAGGCTCTACCGCAAGACGCTACGCGGTGGGGGACTTCTCCGTCCGCATTACGAAAAAGAACGACGACGAAATCGGCGAGCTGTGCGATATCGTAAACCACATGGCAAGCGAGCTTGCTCTGTCGGAGACCATGAAAAACGAGTTTATCTCCAGTGTTTCACACGAGCTGAGAACTCCGCTTACCGCCATAAAGGGCTGGGCGGAGACCATAGGAAGTATGCCCGACGACGCGGACACCGTTGCAAAGGGCATGAGAGTTATCGGCAGTGAAAGTGAGAGGCTCTCCGAAATGGTAGAGGAGCTTCTGGATTTTTCACGAATGCAGAACGGACGGTTCAGCCTTAACAAGACGACCATGGACGTTCTCGCCGAGCTTGGGGACGCTGTGCTTATTTACACCGAAAAAGCAAAGCGGGAGGGCATAGACGTTATCTACGAAGAGCCCGATATGCTGCCCTTTGTTTTCGGGGACAAAAACCGCATACGTCAGGTGTTCATAAATGTTATCGACAACGCTATCAAGTATTCCGACAGGGGCGGAGTGGTATCCGTTCAGGCTACGATGTCCGACAGCGACCACATACAGGTGGACGTTTCCGACACGGGCTGCGGAATAAGCGAGCAGGATCTGCCAAAGGTCAAGACTAAATTCTATAAGGCTAACCATACACGCCGCGGCAGCGGTATAGGTCTTGCGGTTGCGGATGAGATAATCGCAATGCACGGCGGCAAGCTTGAAATTTTCAGCAGGCAGGGAAAGGGTACGACGGTTACCATAACGCTGCCAATACAGAAAGCAAAAGATTAACGCCGTATGCTACTCTGTAATATGAAATACAAATCGAAAGGAACAAAACATAAAAAATGAGCGAAGAAAAAAACTGCAAAGCGGAATGCTTTAAATCGAAGATAGGCGGTCAGGCTCTTATTGAGGGGGTCTATATGCGTGGCATTACCACTGCGGCAATGGCGTGCAGGCTTCCTGACGGGACTATCGACCTTGAGCAGTGGGCGGTAAAAAACGGCAAGGACGCGCCCTGGTACAGAAAAGCCCCCTTTGTCAGGGGCTGCATAAACTTTATCGCAAGCCTTGTGGAGGGCATACGGTGTACCATGAAGTCTGCTGAAAAGCAGATAGGCGACGACGAGGAAGAGGAAGAGCTTTCCAAGTTCGAACAGTGGCTCACTGACAAGTTCGGGGACAAGCTTGTGAACGTGATAATGATAATCTCCGTGGTCATCGCTCTGGCGTTTTCGCTGGTGGTTTTCAAGGGCGGACCTATCCTTATTGCCAATCTTATCGAAAAGCTGGGAGCGCCCGAAAGCGCACGTCCCGTTATAGAGGGCTTTGTGCGGCTTGCGCTGGTGGTGGGCTATATGTACGCGATCTCCTTTATGGGAAGCATCAAGACCACCTTTATGTACCACGGTGCGGAGCACAAGACCATCGCCTGCTATGAGGCGCGTGAGGCTCTTACCGTGGAAAACGTAAAAAAGCACACCCGCTTCCACCCGCGCTGCGGAACAAGCTTTATCCTTATAGTGCTTATAATAAGCGTTATCGTGGGAATTTTCCTGCCGAGGAACAATATGTGGATACGCTTCGGAGTGCAGATGCTCTGCCTTATACCCGAAGCCTCGGTTGCGTACGAGGTGATCAAGCTTGCGGGACGGTTCGACAACGTTCTCACAAGGATAGTTTCCGCTCCCGGACTGTGGCTGCAAAGAATTACCACCAAGGAACCCAACGACAAGCAGATAGAGGTGGCTATCGCAGCGCTTGAACCCTGTCTCCCCAAGGAGGGCGAGGAAGACAAGTGGTGATAGAAATAGTATGTACGAAAAAAAGCGACCTGCTTTAGAAGCAAGCCGCTTTTTATTTGTCTTTTTTACTGTCTGATAAAAGGCCACACAAAGTTCAGGAAAGCGTACAGAATGAACACGATCCACCACAGAGCAGCGGTGACGAATATCGGCATGGTGCGGGCTTTTCCCGCGGGAGTGGGACGGCTCATGTTTCCGCCCTTGACAAGTACGACTATTCCCACAACCAAAGCTGCAATCATTATTCCAAATCTGAACAGAACCGCAGTAATATCTGCTGTAGACATATCCGACAGCGTAAGATCGTCAACAGCTTTTCCGGTTGCACTCTGATAAAATTTAGAGTTTGAATACTGCATCCAGCAGTTGAAAAACATTCCGCTGGTATTTACTATGATATGTGTAAAAATCGAGGGGATAAGAGAACCGCTCTTTATCGTTACCACCGCAAGGGGTATGCCCACCAGAAAGCCCAGTATGAACTGCTGATAGTTTTCGTGCATAAGTCCGAATATGACCGCGGAAAGAAAGATCGCAAATTTTTCGTTGTACTTACGCATGGACTGCAAAAGCACTCCGCGGTAGAGAAGCTCCTCCAGAACGGGTCCAAGCAGGCAGGCGTAGAAATACATGAGCAGGTTTGCGGGCAGGGACGTGGTCGCGGTAAGATCGGCGGTAGGAGATTTAAGACCGAACTGATCCAGTATAGCCGTTATTATCGCGGCGATCATGGACGCCGCCGTCTGCAAGCCTACGGCAAGCGTTATCAGCTTGAACATGGTCCCGCCGTTGAAGCCGTCCCGCGTAGCAAGGGGCTTGAAATCAAGTCCCATAAGCTTTATTCCCACAATTATGGCGGTGATCTCGCTTATTATCGGTATGCAGCAGGAATAAGCCGTGCTGTAAAATTCGTTTTCCCAGAAGCTGTTCGGCAGAAAACTACCTCCGGCTATGGCAATGCCGTTAAAAATAAAAATATTTATAAGCAGCACAAGAGCGGTCAGATTGTATTTTTTCCGTATCTGCCTGCGCTCCTCCTTGTCGGGCTTGACCGAGACCGGAGCGGGCTGAGGGGGCATGGCGTAAAATTGTTCCATAAAATATCCTTTCTCAGAAGCTAAAATAGTTTACACTATTATAATAT
>CAMWVO010000197.1 GCA_947177695.1 uncultured Clostridia bacterium | reverse complement strand
AATTATGGTTGTTTGACGAGATAGATATTAATGCTTTAGAACATTTTGAAAAGCTGCATAATATTAAAATATTTCGACCAGGGAAAGAGGCAATTTCAGAGGAACAAATCGAGGAATTGCAGGAAAAAGGAATAGATGTAGAATTTATATAATCGGAGGTCTGTTTAAAATGGATAAAATTGATTACGCCGCAATAGAGGAACATATCCGCGGCATACTAAAGGCTTTGGGGGACGACCCCGACCGGGAGGGCTTGCGTGAGACCCCTGCCCGTGTTGCGAAAATGTACGGCGAGGTTTTCGAGGGAATGAATTATTCCAATCGGGAAATTGCCGAAATGTTCGCAAAATCCTTTGAAACTAAATACACCGAAAACGATATTGTTATCGTGCGGGACATCGAGGTCTTTTCCTACTGCGAGCATCATCTTGCGCTTATGTACGACATGAAAGTCACGGTGGCTTACATTCCAAAGGGACGCGTTCTGGGACTTTCCAAAATCGCCCGCATTGCTGATATGGCGGCGAAGCGTCTCCAGTTGCAGGAGCGTATCGGCTCGGATATTGCGGAGATTATGCAGCTTGCAAGCGGCTCGGAGGACGTTGCAGTCTTTATTGAAGCAAGCCACAGCTGCATGACCGCAAGGGGAATAAAAAAGCCCTCCGCCCAGACGGCGACGGTCACACTGCGGGGACGGTTCGAGACCGATACGGCTTTGCAGAACAGGCTGTTTTTGCAGGTGAACTTAAAATGACGCGGCGTTATATCGACGAGATAATCATGAAAAAGCCCGTTGACAAGAAGTCCTATTTAGAGGGACTTCCCGCGGTAAGGTTTCTGGAGAAAAGCGGTTCGCTTCCAATTAATGCGGACGTGACCTTTCTCGTGGGCGAAAACGGTACGGGAAAGTCCACCCTTATTGAAGCAATAGCCGTGGCGTGCGGCTTCAATCCCGAGGGCGGGACGAAAAATTTCAGCTTTTCCACGTCCGGGGACGGCGGGAATTTTCATTCCGACCTGTGGGAGCATATCACGGTCTCGCGGAGCAGATATCCCAAGGACGGCTTTTTCCTCCGCGCGGAAAGCTTTTTCAACGCAGCTACCTATATTGACGAGCTGGACAAAATTCCTGCGGCAAGTCCGCCTATCAGAGACAGCTACGGCGGGATATCCCTGCATGAACAGTCTCACGGCGAAAGCTTTCTTGCCCTTGTTCAGAACCGTTTTTTCGGGAACGGTCTGTATATTCTGGACGAGCCCGAAGCGGCTTTGTCCCCCATGCGGCTGATGACCCTTATCGCGGAGCTAAACAGGCTGGTGAAACAGGATTCCCAGTTCATTATTTCCACGCACTCGCCTATACTGCTTGCGTTTCCCGGCGCGGAGGTCTTGCAGCTTTCCGACAGCGGCATAGAGCGTGTAGGTTACAGGGATACCGAGCATTATCGGGTAACGCGGAGATTTCTTGAAAATCCCGAAAAAATGCTGAGATATCTTACGGAGGAAGATTAGTATGTTCCGTTTTGGAACGGCTGCCGACAAATACTTGAAGTACATTTTAAAGGAGCAATAAGGGTGAAAAAGCACATAATTATTTCGGGAGTGCCGAGAGCGGGCAAAAGCACGGTGTCCCGAATGATTTCAAAGGCGTACGGTTATCAGCATATAAGCATGGATTCGGTAATTGCGGGAATTGAAAAGACGTTTCCCGAAACGGGAATCGATTCTGACGCAAATGATATTGGCTGCCTTGAAAATGTCCTGCGGATAAGCTCAAAAATTGCGCCTTTTATCCGTGCAATGACGGACAGCGGTGAATATGACGAGCTTGATTACGGAATGGTGATCGACGTGTTTCAGCTTTTGCCGTCGGATTACGTTAAGTACATAGACAGAGACGTGTGCGATATTTATTATTTTATAACCTCCGACGTTTCACCGGAAGAGCGGTTTGCGCTCCTTAAAAAATACGATACTCCAAAGGATTACACATATTATAAATCCGACCAAGAAAATATGGACGGCTGTAAAGATATTGTAGAAATCAGCAGATTTTACAGGGAGCAGTGCATAGAATACGATCTGCCGTATTTTGAAACAGCAAAAAACAGAAATATTATTTTTGAAGAATTTGCCGAACACTTTAAATAAGGAGAATTTTTATGAAAGCACTTGTTTTATTCAGCGGCGGCGTGGACAGCTCCACCTGTCTTGCGCTGGCGGTAAAAAAATACGGCAAGGAAAATGTGGTTGCTCTTTCCGTTTTCTACGGACAGAAGCATACCAAAGAAATCCAAGCTGCAAACGCTGTTGCGGACTATTACGGCGTTGAGCATATCAAGCTTGACCTCAGCCTTATTTTTCAGTACAGCGACTGTTCCCTGCTGGTACAGTCCAAAGAGGAAATTCCTCACGAAAGCTATGCGGAGCAGCTTGAAAAAACGGAGGGTTCTCCCGTTTCAACATATGTGCCGTTTCGGAACGGTCTGTTTATTTCGGCGGCGGCAAGCGTTGCGCTTTCCAAGGACTGCGGCATTATTTTCTACGGCGCACACGCGGACGATTCCGCGGGGAACGCCTATCCCGACTGTTCCCCCGCATTTAACAATGCTATGAACAAAGCCGTTTGGGAGGGCAGCGGCGGACAGGTGAAAATCGAAGCTCCCTTTGTTGGCATGAACAAGTCCCAAGTGGTTAAAACGGGTCTGGAGCTTGGCGTCCCATATGAGCTGACATGGAGCTGCTACGAGGGCGGGGACGTCCCATGCGGAGTTTGCGGCACTTGTCGGGACAGGCTTGCGGCGTTTGAGGCGAACGGTGTTAAAGACCCGCTGAAAAAATGATTTGTAAAAGAGGATATATTTAATATAATGAAAATTTGGGGAAATATTTTTGGAAAACTTCACACTCGGAGTTATGCGTACAAATATGATGAAAAAGTTCGTTCTGAAACAATTGATTATATTGATAAAAAGGAATGTTCGGTCTGCTCACATTTAGAAGAAATAAAAATTGAACACCCTTCCGAAATGCTTTCATGCGTTGAAATGGTCAAGGAGCTTATTGCAAGCGGAAATTTTGAAAAGCTCAAATCAAACTTTGAACTTGAAAATCCTAAAACCGAGGACGGGTACTGGCAGGACGATGTGATGTATTATTCGTTTCGCTGCAAAAACTGCGGGCAGGAATTTTCACTGTGCTGTGAGACTTATCACGGAAGCGGAGGAAGCTTTTCAAGAGGAAGATAGGCATACATTTTAAACATAAAGGACTGATATCATGGAAAACAAAGAATGGGTACTTCCAACCCACATAGTTGCTGTCGGCGGAATTGTGATAAACGAAAAAAATGAAATACTTATGGTAAAGCATCGGCGGCAGGATTGGGTTTTCCCCGGGGGAATGGTTGAGGTCGGCGAAAATCTTTTTGACGGCTTGAAAAGAGAGGTCATGGAGGAAACAGGCGTGGAAATTGAAGTGGGTGAGATTTTCTGCCTGTCCTCAAACACGGGGAAATATGCGGGCTACAACGGCGTAAAGGAAATTCCCACAAAGCTTATGCCCGACTTTATTTGCAGGGCGGTTTCGGGCGAACCGAGACCCTCCGAGGAAAATTCGGAGTCCGTGTATGTGCCGAAAGAAAAGGTGCTTGACATGATAACCGAGCCTGCAATTATCGAAAGGTTCAAGGCGTATCTTGAGTACAGCGGCAGACCGATTTATATGGAGTACATAACCCAGCCAGAATTTATACTGAAATTAAAGAGGACGATATAATGAAGAAAAATTTTATACTTGAAACCGAACGCTTATACCTCCGCGAAATGGAGCAGTCCGACTATGATTCCCTCTGCAAGATCATGCAGGACGCGGAAACCATGTACGCCTACAACGGCGCGTACAGCGACAGCGAAACGCAGGAATGGCTTGAAAAACAGCTTGCCCGATATGAAAAATATGGCTTCGGCTTGTGGGCGGTGGTGCTGAAAGAAACCGAGGTCATGATAGGTCAGTGCGGGCTTACCATGCAGGACTGGAACGGCAGGGAAGTCCTTGAAATAGGCTACCTTTTTCAGCGTGCATACTGGCACAACGGATATGCCACGGAAGCCGCAAGAGCCTGCAAGGAGTACGCCTTTTCGCAGCTTGGCGCGGAGGAGGTCTGCTCCATTATCAGAGACACAAATACCGCTTCACAGAGGGTCGCTCTGCGAAACGGTATGACTAAATCAGATGAAATTATGGTGAAGCATTTCCGCGGCGCTGATATGCCCCACTATTTATATTCCGTAAGAAAATAATGCGGGAAAATTTTATTATTTCGAAACAGCATAGATAACATTTGAATTTTGGTCGGTGATAAGAATATCCTCTTTTTCAATGCCGTTCAAAGACATCGTTATCAATTTTACTACCCCGTCTGTTTCATCCGGAGACAGTTCCGTGCTTATATCAAGAACCGCTGTAACGGACGAATTATCGGCAGTAATAGTTACTCTCGCAGAATTTACTTTATCCAATTCTGATAACATTACGGCTATTCTGTTTTCTTTGTCAATTCTCACCGCTATATCCCGTTCGTCCTGCGTTAAGCTTTTATCTGCAACAGCGCTGACAGACCCGTCGTTCAAAACCATGACCACGTTTGTTTCGGCAATCTTTTGGCGGTTTGCCATTATTGCTGCGTCTCTTTCATCTTGGCTGCTGAATTTGTCAACAGTTACTTGAGATATATC
>CAMWVO010000196.1 GCA_947177695.1 uncultured Clostridia bacterium | reverse complement strand
GTACAAAAAGGTACACTATCGCAAAGATCAGAAGAGTACTGCTCAATCTTTATATAGGCACAAAGGCTTCCGACCTTATGATAATGCCTCCCTACGGCAGAGTTCTTGCGTTCAACGAAAGAGGCAGCGAGATACTCAAAGCCGCCAAGGAAAAGTCTGAGGACAACAAGCTCGCTATCCCGTTCGACACGTCGCTGAAAGACATTATCGAGCTTAAGCGTCCGCCAATAAACAGGTTCGCGGATATTTCCAACAGAGCCACAAATCTTTACGGTCTGGCTTCAAGGACGATTCGTCCCTGCGCCGAGGACTTTACCGCAAAAATTGAAATACAGAAATAATTTACAAATACTGTAACAAGTTTACAATATTTATTTGTTTTGTAACCTTTTGACATGATTTTTTCTCAATTCGTCATAAAATTGTAATATATTTCGTTGAAAAAGCTATTGCCAAAAGAGAAAAAATATTGTATACTTGTAAGTAAGCAAAATTTATTTTTCGCATTTAATACCTTGAAAGGTATGAAAACTAAAATGGAAAAGGAGATTTTTAAAATGAACAAGAAAACACTCGGCAGGATTGCCGCAGCAAGCATGGCAGCTATGACCGCTGTTTCCGCAATGAGCGTTACCGCAAGCGCTATGGTGGGCAACAACGGCGTTGCAAGCGGAAGCGTATACGCAGTTGTTATTACAACTCCCGGAACAACACAGCCAAACGGCGTTACAACCCCCGCCACTTCCCAGACTGTATACTACACAAGCTCGGAAACAGCTAACGCTGCAATAAGCGCAATTGCTCCGACTCAGACTGCTACAAAGACAGAAACAACTGTTAATGCAGCTTTCGGAAACGGCACTACAATTTATGTAGGCTCTGACGGCAAGATCACAAGAGAGAATTACGGCGGTACTAAGTACACCACTACCGGTACCACCACTACTACTCCCGGTACCACCACACCCAGCTACAGCTCTCAGTATGCTTCAAGCACAAACAACGTTTACCTCGGAACAAACGGAAAGTATTATCCTAACCTTTCCAGCCTGTATGCGGCGGGTACTTCGCTTTCCAATACTATTCCCAAGCCCGAACAGCTTACTTATCAGGCTGCACTGAACGCGTCCGCTACCAAGGTAGTTTACTTCAACAAGGATACCGGTGAGTTCTCCGCAGACGTTCCCAGCGGAACAGACTGGGTACAGATTCTGGGCTACTCCAGCAACTACGATTACTACTACAACACCAAGCCGGCTAATTTTGATACATACGATGTATACCAGGTTGGCGGCGTATACTATCCTACTCTCAGCTCTGCTCTCTCTGCTGCGGGCAACAATTACAATCTTATCACAAAGATCTATGACTACAGCAGACCTCAGACAAACTACTTCAGCAAGGTAACCGGAAAGTACTACAGCACATATGCCGACGCTCTTGCTGCTTCCAGAAACAGCGCTTCCAATGTTTATACTTTCAGCTACTACAGCAGCGACTACTACTATGACGATCTGTACGGCTACGGCTACGGAGATCCTTACTACTACTACTGGCTCCGCAAACAGAACGGCACTGACGACACAAGCTCCAAGAACGATACAACTACTGCTACCGTAGGCAACAGAAAGGGCTGGACTGCTGTTTCCAAGTACCTTTCTTCCCTCAAGACAGGCTCCAGCGTTACTGTAAGCATGAACAACGAGACTACAGTTCCCGCTTCCGCAATGTCCGCTATCAAGGGAAAGAATGTTACCGTTAAGTTCGTTCTCAAGAACGGCGTTGTATTCACGATCAACGGCAGAGACGTTTCTTCCGCTTCCGATATCGATATTGATACTTCCTACAACACAAGCAGAGTTCCCTCTAAGCTTGTAAAGGCAGCATACAAGAAGAACAAGGCTGTAAGCAGCGCTCAGATCTCTATCAGCGGCGGTTCCTTCGGCGCTGAGGCTGACGTTACCGTTAAGTTCGCTACCAAGCGCGCAGGCTGCACAGCTAAGCTGTACCGCTACAATTCCGGCAAGGAGACCCTCTCCCTCGTTGATACCGCTAAGGTTCAGAGCAACGGCAAGTGCACATTCGGCGACGTTGACAAGGGCGGTAACTTTGTAATCATACTTTCTTAACAAAAAGTTCTTGACACAGAGCGTTTTCTGTGGTATACTATATTACCGTAAGTGATTAGGTAGCACTACTGTCCGATATGTTGTGATGGGCTGCTATGCAATCATAAATATATTGGAAAGAAATGAGGTGCTGACCATGAAGCAGGGTATTCATCCCGACTACAAGGAGACTACTATCACCTGCGCTTGCGGCAATGTTATCAAGACCCGTTCCACAAAGGAGAACATCAGGGTCGAGATTTGCTCCAAGTGTCACCCGTTCTACACCGGTAAGCAGAAGCTTGTTGACACCGGCGGACGCGTAGACAGATTCAAGAAGCGTTTTGGTATGGATAAGTAATCCGCGAGCCTGCGTAAAGCTTTTTACGCAGGCTTGTTTTTTGCTGAATAACAGAGAAGCACTGATTAAAGAAAGGAACGGTCACATATGAGCGGCGGAGACTATTCTACCGTCAGAGGCTCGGCGGACGCCTCTTTTACCGAGAAAAAATCCGAATTTATCGGTCACATCAGACACGTGGAGACCGAGGAGGAAGCGGTGGATTTCATCAACGAGATACGCGCGTCCCACAGAAAAGCCAAGCATAATGTATACGCCTATATCCTCCGTGAGGGAAATACTTCCAGATACTCCGACGACAGCGAACCGCAGGGTACGGCGGGTGTCCCCGTGCTGGAGGTTCTCCGCAAGGAGGGTCTGACGGACGTTTGCTGCGTGGTAACAAGATATTTCGGCGGGATACTGCTGGGCGGAGGCGGTCTTGTGCGGGCGTATTCCCACAGCGCAAAAATTGCTGTGGACGCTTCCGAACGGCTTATTATGTGCCTTTGCCGTCCCGTGACGGTCACGGCGGACTACAATTTGTACGGCAAGATCAGCTACGTACTCCCCGAATTTGAGGTCAAGGTTCTGGACACGGATTACGCCGAAAATGTAACGGTGAAAATGCTTGTGAAAAAGGATTTCGTTCAGCCCCTTGCCGAAAAGCTTACGGATATCACCAACGGAAGCGTTTCTATTGTACAAGGTGACGAATATTACGATAATTTCGCGTAATGTTTTGGCTGTTGTTACAAAGTTTGCACTAAAAAGAGGTTTATTTTCCACGAAAATTGTATATATAAGTAGATACCGAATTTGCTGCTTCGGAGGTGCGGATATGACAGTACGCGAACAAACGGAAATTACAGAGCTGGGCATTCTGTGCGAGGACGCCTGCACGTCAAAGGGTACGGGCAGACGCGTTCGCAGCGAGCCTAAGTGTCCCATGAGAACCGAATTTCAGCGGGACAGGGACAGAATACTGCACTGCAACTCTTTCAGACGGCTGAAGCAGAAAACTCAGGTCTTTCTCTCCCCTGTCGGCGATCACTACAGGACGCGGCTCACGCACACGCTTGAAGTGTCCCAGATAGCAAGGACTATCGCAAGGGCGTTCAGACTTAACGAGGATCTGACCGAAGCTATCGCTCTCGGACACGATCTTGGACACACTCCTTTCGGTCATTCGGGAGAGGATATCCTCAACGAGATATGTCCCTACGGCTTCAAGCACTATCTGCAAAGCGTCCGCGTTGTTGATTATATCGAAAAAGACGGCGCGGGACTTAATCTTACCTATGAGGTGAAAAACGGTATTGCCTGTCATACAAACAAGGTTGCCGTCACAAAAGAGGGCTACATTGTTCGGCTTGCGGACAAGATCGCTTACATAAATCACGATATCGACGACGCGATAAGGGCGGGAATGCTTCGCGAGGAGGACTTGCCCAAGTCTGCCACGGACGTTCTCGGAAACACTAAGAGCAAGCGCATAACAGCGCTGATAACCTCCATTGTCGAAAACGGCGTTGAGGATATACGCATGAGCGACGAGGTGCAAAAAGCGCACGATGAGCTGCGGGCATTCATGTTTGCGAACGTGTACAAAAATTCCGCCGCAAAAGCCGAGGAAGCCAAAGCTAAGGATATGATAGAGCGGCTCTACCTTTATTTCCGCAGACACCCCGAAAAGCTTCCCGACGAGTACAAGAAAATTATGGCAAAATTTGACAAGGACAGAGCCGTCTGCGACTACATTGCAGGCATGACCGACGTTTACTCCGTTAACCTTTACACCGAACTGTTTATACCGAAAGGCTGGAAAAAATAATGGCGATCCCCGAGCTGTTCATTCAGGAGCTTAAACAGAATAATCCTATCGACAGCGTGATGTCCTCATATGTCAGCCTTATTCGGCGCGGCAGAAGCTGCGTTTGTCTTTGCCCGTTCCACTCGGAGAAATCGCCCTCCTGCACGCTTTATCTGGAGAACAACAGCTTCTACTGCTTCGGCTGCGGCGCGGGCGGCGACGTTATTACCTTTATAATGAAGATCGAGAACCTGGGCTATATCGAGGCACTGAAATTCCTCGCCGAACGTGCGGGAATGGCTATGCCCGAGGACGCAAAAAACAACGAAAGCTCGCGGATAAAATCCCGAATTTTAGAAATCAACAGGACTGCCGCAAGATTTTTTTACGACACTCTCACCCGTTCCCCCGACGGCGAAAAGGGACGGAGATATTTCGCCGAACGTCAGCTCTCGGCAGCAACGATTACAAAATACGGACTGGGTTATGCTCCAAACGGC
>CAMWVO010000195.1 GCA_947177695.1 uncultured Clostridia bacterium | reverse complement strand
CGATCTTTTCGCAGCGGTCGCTTACGTCGCTGTCCACGCTGAACGAGTTTTTGCTGCCTCCGTCTTCGTCAAGCGTGTAAATTATCAGGCGGGGATTTTCCTTGTCATAGCCGTAGTAGTAAACCGTTCCGTCGTTGTCCGAGTACAGGACAATTCCGTTATACGGGGTCTCAACAATTTTTCCCTCGGAAAATTCAAGCTTTGCCGCGCTTTCCGCTTCCGTCTGAACAGCAGGGACGTTCTTTGCGGCATAAGCCACAGGTACGCAGGAAAATGCCATAGCCAGCGCGGCAGAAGCCGCGGCGATAGCTTTGATAGATTTTTTCATTTTTTAGTCTCCTTTTCTGTTATGATTTTTAAGCAAAATTTATTTTTCATGTCATTTCTCATTGTGATTTTTTGGGGGCTTCTTTAAAAGTTTTGTCGGTGATAAATACCGTTTGTCTGTAGGTGTAGCTGAACGTGTTGTCACCGTCGAAAACAAAGGGTTCGAGGATAGGCTCGCTTATGGGGTGAAGCTCCTCGTGGTAGGCGATAACGGTATATTCGCCCTCAATGGGACCTTGACTGCGCCAGAAAGCTTCGCCTTTCTCGTTGGTTCGGGTAAGAACGTATCCGCCGTATTTGTCGTTGTAGTTCTCCGCCATTTTTCCGTCGGCAGGCTGCAATATGACCGTGTAGTCGGGCAGGGGATTGCCGTCTGCGTCTTGGAGGGTTATCCCGACCTTTGCGTACTTATTGTTGTCGTTATAGACAGAGTTTTCTTTAGCTTCTTTCAGAACTATTTCCGTGGTGTTTTCATCTACGGTTATAGCATTGGTTGTTTCTCCCACGCTGTCGGTAAAAAGAAAATATTCTATATGTCCGCCGCCCGGTTTAACATAAGTGTCTATAACGAGTTCAGCGTTCGGAAGCGCGTTTGATGTAATGAAAACATAATCTCCGTAAGGAATAAGCACCTCCGTCGATCTTTCGTAGGTCATGGGAATAGTTCCTGCCCTGTCCTCATTTTCTTTATCAAAGTAGTACCGGTTCAGCGGCGAATCCGAATTTTCATTATAAATTATCGGCAGATAGTCCACCCGCAGATTTTTAATGAAAGTGCCGTCGTTCCAGTCCACCACCTTGATCTTTACAAGCGCAGTATCGGGGGGGATCTCCGTGATCTCAGGCGCGCTTATTACCTCGCTGCCGCTTACCGCGGGAGGGTCTTGCTGAATGTCGGTATCACCGTAAATAGCTGCCCTGCCGATGATCACAGCGGCAAAAACAGCCGCCGCCGCGCATACCGCGGTCATAGCCTTTTTAAATCCGCCTCCCTTTTTAAGTTCGATCTGAGACGTTTTCAACGGAATAGGGACTTCGGTCTCCTCGGTTTCAAGCTGCGAGAAAATCTTTTCTTTCAGCTTTTCGTCCGCGGAAACGGTGTCGTAAGCCTTTTTTATTTCACTGATCTTCATAAGCGCTCCTTTCAGTCCTCAAGCTCTATGCGGAGCTGTTTTCTTGCCCGATACAGGTCCGAGCCTACCGTTCCCGTGCTTTTTCCCGTTGCGGCGGCGATCTCCTCAATGGACATTCCCTCGTAATAGAAGAGATATATCGCGTTCCTGCGCGCTTCGGGAAGCTTTCGTATAAGCTCCAGCAGTTCGCAGCGGTGCAGATTTCCGTCCGTGGAAACGCAGGGGTATTCTTCCAGCGGCTGGAATTTCCTGAAAGCGGAAAAACGGTTCAGGTCGCGGCAAAGATTGATTGTCACTCGGATAAGCCACGCTTTTTTGTGGCTCTCGTCGTTAAACCCCGCCGCAGAGGCTTCCGTGTTTTTGGCAAGCCGCATGAAAACCTCCTGAACAACGTCCTCGGCATCATGGTAGTTTCGGGTGTTCTGAACGGCAATTCGCAGAACAGTGTCGGAATAGGCTTCGAAGTCCTGTTCCAGCAGAAATTTTTCCTGTTGAGTCATTGCAATGTACTTCCTTTCGGTCGCGTCTCACTAATAAAACGAATGGGAAAGGCATTTTTTTGCACTGTAAAAAAATTTTTTTATCAGGTAACGGCAAGCTATAAAGTCCGCCTAAAATAAAATCCGCCTGCAAAGCGCAGACGGATACAGTGTTATTCTTTTATCTTGCCCTTGCAGAAGCTGTCAATGTAACGGTCTATGCACCGCTCGATTATGGTAACGGCTTCGTCTCTGCCTTTCATTTCGTCGATGACCGTTTCCTTGCCCTCCAGCGATTTGTACACCGTAAAGAAGTGGGACATCTCCTCAAAAACGTGCTTGGGGATCTCGCTTATGTCCTTGTAGGAATTATAGGTCGGGTCGTTGAACGGAATAGCGATTATCTTGTCGTCCCGCGCGCCGTTGTCAAGCATTGAGATAACGCCGATAGGGTAGCACTTCACAAGCGCAAGGGAGCTTATCGGCTCGGAGCAGAGTACCAGCACGTCCAGCGGGTCACCGTCCTCGGCGTAGGTGCGGGGGATAAACCCGTAGTTCGCGGGGTAGTGAGTGGAGGTGTACAAAACCCTGTCCAGCAGAAGAAAGCCTGTTTTCTTGTCAAGCTCGTACTTCATTTTGCTGCCTTTTTGGATTTCGATTACCGCAAAAAAGTTCTCCTTTGTGATGCGGTTGGGGGATATGTCGTGCCAGATGTTCATATTTATCTATCCTTTCCTATTAGAAGCAAGAATTTTTAGAGGCAAGAAGCATTGCCGCATATGACTTGCTATTTTAAGCGCTTTTTGTACATTTCTTCTGTTTCGCCGATAATATATTTGGGCCGTTTTTTTACCTCCATGTAGGTCTTTGCAAGGTACTGTCCCATAACGCCCATGCAGAAAAGCTGTATCCCTCCGATAAGGCATATCAGCGTGACGATAAGGGGAGTACCCCACATTTCCTCGCCGCAGATAAGTGTTTTTACAGCCATTGCTATCGCAAGTATCAAAAAGACAATTCCCATAATTACCGCCAGATAAAGCGGCGCGGTGGAAAACGCCGTTATCCCCTCAAAGGAATAAAGAAGCAGCTTCCAGAAGCTCCATGTTGTCTTTCCTGCGGCGCGCTCCACATTTTCGTATTCGATATACTTTGTGCGGAAGCCCACCCAGCTGAAAATTCCCTTTGAGAAGCGGTTGTACTCCTGCATCGACAGTATGGCGTCCACCATCTGGCGGGTCATGAAGCGGAAGTCCGAGGTGCTTTCCTCAATATGGGTCTGGGAAATTTTGTTTATCACCTTGTAGAAGCTTTTTGAGAAAAACGACAGAAGCTTCGGTTCGCCCTTTCGTGACGTCCTTTTTGTGGACGCGCAGTCGTACTCTCCGCTTGAAACGTATTCATACATTTGCGGAAGAAACGCGGGAGGGTGCTGCAAGTCCGCGTCCATTATCACAATGTAGTCGCCGCCTGCGTGCTCCATGCCCGCAAGCATACCCGCTTCCTTTCCGAAGTTCCGGCTGAACGAAATATATCGGAAACGGCTGTCCTCGGCTGAATATTTCCGCAGGATATCAAGTGTTCCGTCCTTTGAGCCGTCGTCTATAAACAGGAACTCAAATTCAAGACAGGGGTGCGCTTTCGCCATTTCATTTGTGACCAGAAGTATTTCTTTGTGAAAAAACGGCAGGACTTCCTGTTCGTTGTAGCACGGCACTATCACCGTCAGCAATTCTTTTTCCATTTACAATTTCCTTTGTTCTTACGGCACATCACGCCGTGCCGTTTCATTCCACCGTTACAGATTTTGCAAGATTTCTCGGCTTATCCACATCGCAGCCCCTCTGGACGGCGGTGTAGTAAGCGATAAGCTGCATTGCAACCACCGATATCAAGGGCAGGAACAAGTCCTCCGCATCGGGAAGAGTTACCTTGTAGTCGGCAATGGTCTCGTCGATATCCGCAGTTCCTCGGCAGATTATTACTACCTTTGCGCCGCGGCTCTTTACTTCACGGACATTGGAAAGCGTTTTCTCAAAAAGCGCGCTCTGGGTCGCCGCAACGATAACGGGCATACCGTCGTCGATAAGGGATATAGTACCGTGTTTTAGTTCTCCCGCCGCATAGGCTTCGCTGTGAATGTAGGAGATCTCTTTCAGTTTGAGAGAACCCTCCATGCTCAGAGCGTTGTCAAGACCCCGTCCGATATAGAGCAGGCTGTCCGCGTTGAAAATGTGGGACGCAACATACTGATACTGAGAAACGTCGTCAAGACAAGCCTGTATTTTTTCGGGGACTTCAAGCAGTCCCGCCGTGAGACGTTTACATTCAGCTTCGTCTATCTTTCCGCTTGCAAGTGCTACCGCAAAGGCAAACAGGTACATGAACGCAACCTGAACCGCGTAGGCTTTTGTGGAGCATACGGAAATTTCGGGTCCCGCGTTGGTGTAAATGACCATGTTTGCTTCACGGGCAATCGACGAGCCCACCACGTTTACAACGGCAAGGGTGTCTGCACCTTTGCGTCTGGAAAGCTTTAATGCTTCGAGAGTATCCGCAGTCTCACCGGACTGGGAAATAATTACAACCAAGTCTCCCTCGGAAACAAGCGGGTCGCGGTAGCGGAACTCGGAAGCGATATCCACGATAACGGGAACTCTCGCCAACGATTCAATAAGGTACTTGCCCACCATTCCCGAATGCATTGCGGAGCCGCAGCCCACTATGAAAATATTTTTGTAGCCGCGTATTTTTTCGGGAGTAAGCCCGCATTCGCCGAAGTCGGGCAGACCGTCCTTGACACGCGGGGAAACGGTGTTTCGCACCGCTTCGGGCTGCTCGTGTATCTCTTTCAGCATGAAATGCTCGTAGCCGCCCTTTTGTGCGGCGGTTACGTCCCATGTAGC
>CAMWVO010000194.1 GCA_947177695.1 uncultured Clostridia bacterium | reverse complement strand
CTGTTGAAGTATCCGTACTCGCATTTTGCGGGATCGCGTGGGCTTGACCGCCCAGTAGCTTCACGGGTGTTATTTTATATATATGAAAATGTTTTTTCTTTTAAAATCCGTTCTGTGCTTCTATTTCGTCTTCACGGTCTGATTTGATTTCTGCATTAAGATTTTCAAATGAATTTTGATCATAGGTCTTGACAAATTCGTAAAGTTGCGGTATAATTACAGTAACATCTGTTGAGGTATCCTTGCTTACATTTTGTAAGTCGGCGTGGGCGTCAAAACCCAATAGCTTCACAGATGTTATTTTTATGTCGGTAAAATTATATAGGCGGTTTGAAATATCTCTGAAATGTTTTTTCTTTAAATATTTGGTCGTAAATCTTGACAAATTCGTATAATTGTGGTATACTTATAACAGCACCTGATGGAGTATCCTTGTCTGCGTTTTGCAGGTCGGCGTAGGCTTTTAAACCTAGAAGCTCCACGGGTGCTATTTTTATTTCGTTAAAATTAGTACATGACGATTAAAGTATCTCTGAAATGTTTTTCCTTTTAAAATTTATTCTGCACTTCCGTTTTGGACTCACAATCGAGACGTCCGATTGTATCAGGATTTTCAAAAAAATTTAGTCATAGGTCTTGACAAAATTGTAAAGTTTTAGTATAATTATAATAGCATCTGTTGAGGTATCCGTACTCGCATTTTGCGGGATCGCGTGGGCGTCAAAACCCAGTAGCTTCACAGGTGTTATTTTTTATGTTGTTTAGAATTTTCGTATTTTTTTCATAAGTCTTGACGATTTTTTATAATTGTGATATACTTACTATAGTAACACTTGTTGACTCGCTGCTGTCTATTGACGGTGTGTCGTGGGACTGAAAACCCGTAAAGGTCACAGGTGTTATTTTTTACATTTTGCAGCTTGACATTTGCAAAAAATCATGCTATAATATTATTAAGATTGATAATGTTTTCAAACTTGGGCAACTGGAGCCCTATGTTTGCGTTTGACTTGTTCACAAAACAATTATCAGTCTTTTTTTATTTACTGCTGTAATTTTTTTCTTACTTGACATTTGCAAAAAATTATGCCATAATATTATTAAGATTGATAATGTTTTCAAACTTGGGCAATTGTCGCCCTATGTTCGGCTGGTCCACGAAATCATTACCAGTCTTTTTTATTTACTGCCGTAATTTTTGTTTTTCACTTGACATTTGCCGTGGAATATGTTATACTGTTATCGTAGCAGATAACTGTATTTAACTTGGAATATTGGATTCCTATGTCTCTATACGGTTGTTCTGCTTTTTATTTTAAGCAATTATTTTTGTTATTTACTTGACATTTTCCGCAAAATATGATATAATATTTTCATAGCAGACAGCTGAAGTCGTTTTGGGTGATTGGAACCCTATAGTCGTGAACAGCTTGTCTGCTTCTTCTTTTTTGTAAGCAATTATTTTTTCTTTTTAATTGACAGTTTCCAAAAATCATGCTATAATATTTATTAAAGCAGACCACTGTTTCGTATATGGACTTGGGGAGATGGATCCCCTTGTCTGCGAACACATCTGCTTTTTTTATTTACCTGAAAAAGCTGCCGTACAATAAATGCGCAGCAGCCTTAAATAATTATTATTCCATTTCTTTTTTTATGCTGTCGGTATAACCGCCGTTATCCTCATACTCGAAAATTGTTTCGTCAAGGGACAAGCCAAGATAATTTTTTATCAGATCCCTGCCGAAATATTTTGCGCCTGTTTTTGCTGAGGATATATCGATTTTGCCGTCCGAAACAAGTATATTATTCAGGTGTGCTTCGGCATAAACCGTTAATTCATACGTATCGCCGACGCTGTATTCGTCCTTTGAATAATCCCTGCCTTTTTCGCACGGGAATTTAATTTCATAAAATACAGTGTACGAATTAAATATATCCGAAAACTTATTATTTGAACCGTAAAAAATCTTTTTTACGGGCTTTATGGTATACTCCCCTGTTACATTCCATTCGGCAGATACGCTTCCGTCACGCATTATATTAAAACCGTAAAGATAGCTGTTGTCTTCGTATGCTTCAGCCCATGTTGAATTATCGGCTTTTTCCTTTGCCAGCGCAAAAAGCTGTTCGTCAATATCACTCAGGTCGTAACCGCTTATATCATGCGCATAATAAGGCAATCCCTCAACAATATAGCTTTTCTCCGTTTCTTTGATTACGTACAAATTTTCATCAAGCTTGCTCTGGCTGCATGAAGCCTTGACCACGATCTCGTCGCCGTTTGAAAGACCGTAAGCTTTATCAATGGAATATCTCAAATTGCTTTTTACAAATTCATTATTTCCGATGTATTCAGCCTTTGCCGAGCCACCGGAAGATATTCCGTCATATGTAATTGTAACTCCGTCCCAAATATCAAGCTCCTTTGGTTCTTCAAGTCCCTCGACCACATATGTATATTCGTCAAGCTTGAATTTCAGTCCTAAATTTTCAAGACGTTCATTATCTGCGGTCATTGTGATTTTTAATTTGTCTCCGTTGGAAAGACCTGTTTTTTCGCCGTCAAGCTTATATTTGACCGAATCATATATCTGAAGCTCCATAGCGGCAAGTTCCAGATCGGTAGCTTCGCCTTTAAACAAATCATTATTTATTTTGTTGTAAAACTCTTTTGTTCCGCCCGAAACAGAAGCCCGACCGTCGCCGTTTGCTCCGCTGACGGAAATATTTATGTAATCCGCTGTGCTGTACGTAACAGTACGTTTACCGCAAGATGACATGATAAGCATACAGCATAATGCCGTAATTATAAGTAATATTTTTTTATTTTTCATTTTCAGTACCTCCGTTAATTTAAAGTTAAAGCTTTTGTACTGTTACTTAAAATAAACGTTAGGAAATACCTGCTATCCACATTCTGTATGCTGAGTCCTCCGCTTCAAGAATAGCCATATTCAGCATACGCATTGCCTCGAAAGGATCTTTCTTTTCAGCGTTCAGATATTCGTCGGAGTGCGTATAGCGGTCAATATAATTGTCAACGTATTTTTCCGCCATATTCTGTATGGACTCAAGGTGCTCTTCAAGACTTCCGTTTTCAAGCATTGCATTATAAATATCGGGAGCGTGATTTTCAAGCACTTCCATACGCTGCATAGCATATTTCCCTTGTACATTTATTTTATTATCAATCATAATAATTCCTCCATTTTCGGACACCTTTTTGTAATTTAGTATCAAAAACTTAATGCCAGCTGATACATTAAGCAAACTGTAACTATATTATATTACTGTCGACAGTAATATGCAATGGCCAAAATAGACAAACTTTTATAAAATATTTGTGTAATTTTTTACTGTCGACAGTAAGCATAATATGTTATAATATTATCAAGTAAAATATTTTTGAGGTGAACAAAATGCCGTTGAGTGAAAAATCCAAACAATGCATAAGGGCGTGGGACAGAGAAAATATGCACACTATTTCCTGCCGTGTTCGCACCAAGGACGCCGAAATTTTTAAGCAGTACTGCGCTGCTCATAACACCACTATGGGTGAGCTTTTGAAAAAATATGTCGGCGACTGTATTTACGAATACGGAGAGGAACTGCGGAAAGCCGAAGAGGAGAATGAGAAAAAGAAGAAAAAAGCCGAGGATAAAACAGAACAGCAAAAATCCTAAAGTGAGTATGACAAAAACAGAAAGGCTGCGCAGTAATACGCAACATTTCAAATTCAAAAGAATACATCTTTATCACATTTCCAATTCGGCGGCTTTTTTATGCCACAATATTTTTGTACCGTTCGCTCTCAATTATATCGTTCATAATTTTTTCGGGATCCATATCCTCCGATCTTACCATATTGAAAATTGCAGGCGAGCTGCCGCTGACCAGCGCCGCTCCCGTTTGAGACATTTTTACGGGAACGTTTTCCGAACGGGAATTTACATTCCAGAAAACTATTTCGGGAAGCCTGTAACCGTGGGTATTGTAAAGCTTTTCCATGGCAGTGAACATAGGCTGGCTGTTTCCGCCCGTAACGCATCTGTCAAACTCCATATCGGAAATTATGTAAAGTCTGCCGGGAATTTCCTCACAGCGCAGCCTGTGCTCCAACGCTGTGGAAAGAATAAGAGCAAACACTGCCTCAAGGTTTGTGTTTGCCACCTCGTCAAATGAAGCGCAGTAGCTTACCTTCTCCGAGATGTCCCTGCCCTTTATTTTTACCAGCCGCGGAGTACAGGAAAAGGTTATGAAATGTCCCGCAAAAGCTCCCTTGTTTTTTTCGGCAAAGTATATTCCCAAAGAAATGGCTGCGTCGATCGGACGAATGCTCCCATACCTCGAGTACATAGAGCCCGAACCGTCCACCACTGCAAGAGCGTTCATATTTTCGTCCGTCTGAACGCCCGCCGCCAGCATAGCATTCCAGGTAACGTCCAGGCTTATGCGCTCCTCGTTTGTGAGGGAACAGTTCTGCCTATAATCGGGCATAAGGGTGCGAACGATCTCATAGGGATAAAGTACCGAAGCGTTAAGCTTTGCCTCTCCGTTTTTAACGCTTTCAAGATACGCAAGATAACGTTCCCTGTCGTTTCTTGCAAACGCCGCACGATATTTGAACATAGCTCCCGAGGGCTGCTTTGAATAATCAAAGGTATAGTCTCTTGTCCTCAGGCGGTTTTCGGTAATGTCGATGTAACGCCGCAGTGCTGACAGCTTTTTTCTGTAATCCTTTTCGCTTATGTCAAGCGCCCTGCAAAGCCGCTTTGCCGCGGAAACGGTTTCTCTTGATGACGTATTTACCGAGGGCAGCCACTTGCAAAGCAGAGAAACGCGC
>CAMWVO010000193.1 GCA_947177695.1 uncultured Clostridia bacterium | reverse complement strand
AGCCCCGAACAGCCGGGCGAGGCAAAAGCTTCTGCGGCTGAAACAGATCCGGCTTTGACAGAGGGCGGAAAGTCCGAAAGAGAAGCGGCAGACGATACGGCTGACGACGGAACAGACGAGATCGCGGCTTTGGGCGCGGAGACGGAAAGCATTTTCGTACGCGGCGATATCGGCACGGAAAAGGTCGAAACAGAGCTGAAACCCGAAACGGCGCGTTCCGTTGAGGCTCAGGTGAAAGAGGTCGTTACGGACGAGATATCAGAGTTCGGCGACAAGGACGGCGTTAAGGAGCTTGTCCTCATTCTCAAGCCTAAGGAGCTGGGTCAGATCGCTGTTAAGCTTATCAAGGAAGCGGATACGGTATCTGTGGTAATGTCGGCTCAGTACGGCGAGGTAGGAAAGCTTATGTCACAGCGCGCGGCTTATCTCAGCGAAAGTCTTTCCGACAGGAACTACCAGGTAAAGGACGTTCAGGTCGTTGAACCGGGAAACGCGGCGGAGCAGATGGGTCTTAACTTTACGGATCACGGCTTCAGCTTTGCACGTAATTCCGGCGGTTCGGAAAACGGACGGGATCACCGCGGAGAAAACGACAGCTACGGTGAAATTGACGGAATTGGCGAGATCGCCGCAGATCACGGCGAAATAAGATTAAGGGAGGCGAAACTATGGACAACAGCATAAAGGCAGACAGCCCTATATACAGCAAGATCTCAGGCAGCTACATAAACAGGACCCAGATCGAAGAAGATTCCGACGCAAGCAAAAGCTATATGACCTTTGACGGTTATCTGAAGCTTCTGGTAGAGCAGATGCGCAATCAGGATTTCAACAATCCTATGGACGATTCCGAGGTTCTCGCTCAGATGGCTCAGTACTCCATGCTGGAGGGTATCAAGAACATGACCCAGCAGTCCAGCATAAGCTATGCATCTTCTCTGGTAGGAAAGGTAGTTACCGTTGACGACGGAAGCGGTTCTTACACGGGTATGGTAGAGTCCGTTACTGTAAAGAAGGGCGAGCCTTATCTCATGGTTGACGGAATGTCCTACAAGAGCAATACCGTAACGGATATCGTACAGGAGGATGTCTACAAGCTGATGCTAACTCTTATCGGTCAGAAGGTAAGAAGCAAGGATTCGGACGCGGAAACCGCAGTTACAGGCGTTGTTACAAACATTGTCTATAAGGACGGCAACGCATACGTTGTTGTAAACGACAAGCTCCATTCGCTTGATTCCATTGTAATTGTAGCGGATGAGGAAAATGAAGGCACGGAAGGCGCCGAGGGTTCTGAAAGCGGCACAGAGGGAGCAGAGGGTACGGAAGGTACCGAAGGCTCGGAAAACGTTACAGGAACAGAGGGCGCTGAGGGCACCGAAAAGGACAGCGGCGAGAACGGTTCGGATGAAACCGTCACAGAGAACGCAGAGGTCGAAACATCGGCGGCTATGGGCTACAAAGCCAGATCGGAGTCTCTTATAGATTCTTTTATGAAAGAGCTTGACGAAGCAGGCGGAGTTTCCAAGGTCGAGCAGGCGTCCGGAACAAGCGGCGCAGCTATGGAAGAATATTACGTGGAAACTATGGAGCTTGAAGTTCCTGCTTACAGCGCAGGCGCTTACGCTGACGAAAATGTGATAACGGGAAGCGTATCTTCGGAGGGCTCGGACAAAGTATTGGGAAGCGGAAACAGCGGAACGCTCACACGCAGCCTTGACTCGGAAAGCGCCAACAGCACAAACGGTTCAAGCAGCTACAGCTACAACTCGAACTACGGCAGCTACAGCGGCTGGGGCTATACAGGCGGAAGAGGCACTATGCGCGGCGACAGCGCACCGGCAAGAATTTCCGTTGAAAAGTATCCGGAAGAGGCTGCTCTTGCGGACAGACTGGGTACAAGAATGTACGATATAAGATTTATCAACAACCGCGCGATCACTTCAAGGATCAAGAAAGGCGAGATCATCGGTCACTCCAGCAGCGGAAAGCCTGTTACGGAAATAGGCTACAGCGGCGTTGGTCAGCTGGGTGAGGTAGTTACCTTTGCGGACGGCACACAGAGAGTTGAAGTAATCCTTAAGAACGGTCATTCAGGCTGGCTTACCACGTCGGGCAGACTTACTCTTGACGAGATATGCACAAGAAACGGCGAACCCGGTTCTCTTACAGGAAAGCTTACTCCCGAGGAAAGCGCGATCAGACATTTCTCAAATCCCCTTGAATATATTGATCCGACGCTCAAAAACAGCTTCCAGAACTATGTGAGCAGAAACATGGTTTAATCAAATCGAAAAGGAATGATACCGACTATGCTTATAAGCGATTATTTAAGCTTACGCGGCGTGTCGGTGACCACAGGCAGCGCGGCAGGAGGTCAGCGGACCGACAAGGCGGGAGATCCCGAACGAAGCGGTTTTGCCGAAGAACTGAAAAAGCAGCTTGAAGCTCAGAGCGGCGGCGGCGTGAAGTTTTCAAAGCACGCTGTGGAAAGAATGTCCGAGAGGAACATCGATCTTTCCGAAAGCGGCAGACTGGACAGACTGAACAAAGCGGTCGAGCTTGCGGGCGAAAAGGGTTCCGACGACGCTCTTGTAATTATTGACTCCACGGCGTTTCTCGTAAGCGTAAGAAACAACAAGGTCATTACCACGCTTACGGCGGACGATATGCGGGGAAACATTTTTACAAACATCGACTCGACAGTTATAATGTAACAGCTATACCACAGCACAGGTACGGAACAGGCACATCAGAGCCGTACACAAAGGAATACGCGCAGGCGGCGGGCAAAGGATCGGACCGAAAGGAAATCTATCCGTCCCGAACGACTTGACGGACGGAACCGCGGCGGCGCTTAAAAAATTACTTATTTAAAAGGAGCGCTTGATTAGAAATGATAAGATCTCTTTATTCCGGAGTTTCCGGACTTACAACTCACCAGGTGAGAATGGACGTTATAGGTAACAACATCGCAAACGTAAACTCCCACGGCTACAAGTCCAAGAGAGCGACTTTCCGCGATATCTACTATCAGACCGCTATCAGCCCTACAAGCGGTAAGGTTGCATACGCAGGTAACAACCCCGCAGAGGTAGGTTACGGCGTACAGCTGGGCTCTATCGACAAGGATATGTCACAGTCCAGCGGTCAGGGAACCAACAGCATATATGACAACATGATCGAGGGCGACGGCTTCTTTATGATCGAAACATTCAACGGAACAAACATTGCTTCCGATACCTCCGCACGTCAGATCCTGTTCACAAGACTGGGCAACTTCCAGGTAGACAGCTACGGAAACCTTGTTTCCGCTGTAAACAGCTTTGTTATAGGTTCCCGCAACTCTCTGGCAGGTCTGAAGTCCGTAGGCAATATCAGTGAGGATCGCATGGGCGAAGTTTCCATAAAGGACAGAAACGGCGACAACACTATTAATTCCAGCGATATTGAGTTCCGCAATACCCTTAATCTTAACGAACTTGTTCAGACCGCATACGGCGTCTTCAAAGACGAAAACGGCTATATGTACAACTACGACTGGGATGCGCTTATCGGCGGAGACGCAGGTGCGCTTACCGCTACGGATTCCCCCGTTGTATATGATTATGACGGCGACCCTGCCGCTTTCCCCACAACGATCGCCGAAAGAATGAAATATGTTGACGTTCAGCAGACACTGATCAACCTTAACACCATTACAGCCGGTGATGCTGACAATGCCGGAGCGCCGTTAGGTCTTGAGTACAGATACTACGTTGACAAGACGGGTAAAGCGATCACAGATACTGCGGGCGCAAGAATAGCATATGCAGCAAACTACAACGCTATAAGAAACGCACAGGCAGCCTATGACGCTGCAGCGACAGATGCGGACAAAGCCACCACAAAGGCTGCGCTTGATACGGCAAAGGGTGTGCTCAACTCTCTCGGCGGTATCCAGGGTGAGCTTAAATATTCCGACATGACCTCTGTAAATATCGGCGCGGACGGCATGATCTCCGTTCAGTACAACGGCGATCTGAAGTACATTGCAAGATTAGAGGTCGCTATGTTCGACAATCCCTTCGGTCTTGACGAAGCGGGCAACACCTCTTTCTCGGTATCGTCGGCTTCGGGCGACGCACATATCAGAAAGCCCGGTCAGGACGGCGCGGGCGAGATAAAGAGCAAATATCTTGAAATGTCCAACGTAAACCTGGCGAACGAGTTCTCGGATATGATCGTTACACAGAGAGGCTATCAGGCTAACGCCAGAATGATAACTACCTCCGACTCCATGCTTGAGGAGCTTGTAAACCTCAAGAGATAATGACAACTCTCAGGTGACAGAACTTAAAACGATCCCTATGTAAAAATCCATCTCTTTAAGCTTGACCTGCGGAACGGCAGCGGTCGTTCCGCAGAGTTAATGCTTGCTTTAAGCAAGTGCGATTCACGGACGTTCAGCGAAAGGAATAAATATGATACAGCTTACCAGAATAAACGGAACGGAGCTTCTCGTAAACGAGCAGTTTATTGAGATAGCCGAGCAGACCCCCGATACTGTTATCACTATGCAGAACGGGCATAGGTATCTTGTGAAAGAGACCCTGGAGGAAATTATCGGCAAATCCACCCGGTACAGCCGCGAATGCTTTCCCGACTCCGTTAAATGAGAAAACACGGCGTTTGCCTTTTAATATATAAATAATTTTTGGAGGAAGTTTATATGAATATTTCCGGTATTATAGGCTTTGTTGTTGCCATAGGACTTGTAGTCTGGGGTATTGTAACCGGCGGTGACATCATGGGCTTCTGGGATCCCGCTTCTGTGGCTATCGTTTTGGGCGGTACAATCGGTGCGCTGGTATTTATCTACCCGC
>CAMWVO010000192.1 GCA_947177695.1 uncultured Clostridia bacterium | reverse complement strand
GTTGAGAGCCTTACACTTATGTCGGGTTCTTTAGATCTTGCCATAACCATAAGCGGCACAAACTACAAGGAGATAGCTCTCTTTGTGGCGCAGAGACTTTCCACCATTGACGGAGTTATCTCCACCACAACGCACTTTACTTTAAAGCGTTACAAAGAAAAAGGCATTTTCATTGAAGATGAAGCTACCGACGAAAGGGGCTTTGTTTCTCCATGATGGACTATGATAAAATAATTTCCGAAAAGTGCAGAGAACTTAAACCTTCGGGAATAAGAAAATTTTTTGACATTGCCGCAACTATGGAGGGGGTTATCTCCCTCGGCGTAGGCGAGCCTGATTTTCAGACCCCTTGGGCGATAAGGCGTGCGGCGATTGCCGCTCTGGAAAAGGGTAAGACCGTCTACACAGCAAATGCGGGACTTATAGAGCTGAGACGTTCCGTATGCAATTATATAAAAAGAAAGATAAACGTTGAGTACGAACCCTCAAAGGAGCTTATCATCACCGTGGGCGGTTCCGAGGCGATAGACCTTGGCATAAGAGCGCTGGTCAATCCCGGTGACGAGGTTCTTATTGTGGAGCCTTGCTTCGTGTGCTACGCCCCTATTGTAAGCCTTACGGGAGGAGTACCCGTAACCATCGAAACAAAAGCGGAAAACGGCTTTAAGCTTACAGCGGAAGAGCTGAAAGCAAAGATCACCGATAAGACAAAGCTGCTTATACTTCCCTTTCCCAACAACCCCACAGGCGCGATCATGACAAGAGCGGAACTTGAACCTATCGCAGAGGTTCTGCGCGGTACAAATATCATGGTTCTTTCGGACGAGATCTACTCCGAGCTTACCTATGACGGACGGCACGTTTCCATAACCGAGCTTGACGGCATGAAAGAGCGTACCCTGCTTGTAAACGGCTTCTCAAAGGCTTTCGCAATGACAGGTTGGAGGCTCGGCTATCTTGCGGGACCCGAACCTATCGTTAAACAAATGCTGAAAATACACCAGTACGCCATAATGTGCTCGCCCACGGTATCGCAGTATGCCGCGGTAGAAGCCATGAGCAGCTGCGACGGCGAGGTCGCAAAAATGGTGAACGAATACAACATACGCCGCCGTTGGCTCGTTAATGCGCTTAACGATATCGGTCTGACTTGCTTTGAGCCAAAGGGCGCGTTCTATGTGTTCCCGTCCATCAAATCCACAGGACTTTCCAGTCAGGAATTTTGCGAACAGCTTCTCTACAAGCACAATGTAGCGGTCGTTCCCGGAGACGCTTTCGGCGAGTGCGGCGAGGGGCATATAAGGATTTCCTACGCATACTCCCTCAAACACCTTATGGAGGCGGTTGAACGCATTTCCGAATTTCTTGACGAGCTTAAAGGACGGTCGGAATGAACAGTATCACAGTTCCCGCATACGCAAAAATAAATCTGACGCTTGACGTTACAGGCAAACGGCAGGACGGTTATCATACGCTGGACAGCGTTATGCAGAGCATATCTCTTTGCGACACTGTGGAAATTTCCGCAAACAGCAGCGGACTTATCACCGTGGACTGCACGGACAAAAGCGTTCCGTGCGGTGAAACGGCAGAAAGAAATATTGCCTACAAAGCAGCGGCTGCATTTTACAGCTATGCGGGAATTTCCGACATAGGGATACACATAAGCATAGAAAAACATATTCCCTCGGAAGCGGGACTCGGCGGAGGAAGTTCCGACGGCGCGGCAGTGATCGTTGGTATGAACATGCTTTACGGTACAAGCCTCTCGGACAAACAACTATGCGAGATCGGTCTAAGGGTCGGCGCGGACGTGCCTTTCTGCATTGTAGGAGGAACAAAGCTCTGCCGCGGTATAGGCGAGGATATCTCCCCCGCTCCGCCTTTGGAAGACTGCTTTATCGTTATCGGAAAAGGAAGCAGCGGCATATCCACAAAGAAAGCCTATGAAAAAATCGACAGTCTGCCGCCCTCGGCAAGGCTGAATTCAGGACTGTACGACGGCAGCCTTTCCTCTCTCGCAAAAGCGGGAGGAAACATTTTTGAAAGGGTGACTGACAACAGCGATGTGTCCGAAATAAAACGTATCAACACAGAATGCGGCGCGTCATATTCAGCCATGAGCGGAAGCGGCTCGGCAGTGTTCGGCTTGTACCGCGTGTGCACAGACGCGGAAAAATGTTTGTCCCTGCTTCGGGAAAAAGATTTTTTTGCCGAAATATGCACGCCTTTGCCATACGGTGCAAAACCGTAAGAATATGTTGGAATTTTTTGTGCAAAACGACTGCATAAATACATAAAAATTATGGGAAATGTAGAATAGATTTTAAATTGTTCGATATCTATTGAAATTTATTTAAAAATATATTAAAATATAATAATGGGTATATTATACAGCGTTTTGCGGCGCTGCACAATATTTAACACTTAGTTTTATGAGGTGAACGAATCGATGGGCGCAAATATCATTTTGTACGGTCCCCCGGGTACAGGTAAAACCTACAATACTGTAGCGTACGCTATTTCCATTATCTACGGACGTCCCGTACGGGAGGTCATGAAAGAAGACTATAACGATCTGCTTGAAAAGTATCACGCTTTGAGGACGCTTTACGGTCAGATCGAATTTACCACTTTCCACCAGTCTTTCGGCTACGAGGAATTTGTCGAGGGTATCAAGCCTGTTTTTATCCAGGTCATGAACGAGCGCGGCGAACGTTCCCGTAAGGAGGAAATGGTATACCGGGTAGACCAGGGCGTTTTCAGACGGTTCTGTGATGAAGCGGCTAAAAATCCCGAGGAAAAATATGTTTTCATCATCGACGAGATCAACCGAGGAAACGTTTCCAAAATTTTCGGTGAAATGATCACGCTTATCGAGCCTACCAAGCGTATCGGACAAGCAGAAGCCGCTACCGTTAAGCTTGCCTACTCGCAGGAGGCGTTCGGAGTTCCCGAAAATGTATACATAATCGGCACAATGAACACCGCCGACCGCTCTATCGCTATGCTGGACTCGGCTCTGAGACGTCGTTTTGACTTTATCGAAATGATGCCTAACCCTGATCTGCTGGACGGCGTTGTTGTGGATGGTGTTGACATCAGGCAGCTTATGCTGAAAATAAACAAGCGCGTTGAGATACTCTGCGACCGCGACCACACAATAGGTCACGCGTATTTTATGCAGCTCAGACAGCGTCCCACCCTTGCGGTACTGGCGCACATCTTCAAGAACTCCATCGTTCCCCTGCTTCAGGAGTATTTCTACGACGACTATGAGAAGATCAGACTTGTTCTCGGTGACGCAAACAAGGAGGAAAACGAACAGTTTGTCCGCGCTACAGCTGTGGATTACGCGCAGATATTCGGTTCCAAAGCGGAGCTGTACCTCGAAAACGATCAGGTATATTCGATCAACAACGCGGCTTTCGCAAATATCAATGCCTATCTGAAAATATAACGGTGTCTGTATGAAAAAATTAAAACGCTATGTTGTAACGGAAGCCGACTGCTTCGTCAGAAGCGCGCTGGAGACCGACTCCGAGAACATCATTTTGCTGTCGGAGCATAACTATGAGCGTCTGGACGATTTTGCCGCCAGCCGCAAATATTCGGTCATACAAAAAGTTACGCTTGACGACGGACGCGAAGCTCTCCGTCCCACAAGATATGTGGGAATAATCATGCTCAAGGACGGCACTCAGATCGAGATACTGCCGCAGGTCTGCATCGACCGCGAGGAAAATATCGTCGTGTCAAAAATGCTGCTCCTGCGTATGCTGGACGGCATACGGGAGGTTCCCGTCAGAAAGGTTGATGAGCTTTACTTTAAAAAAGAGCAGCTCAATCTTTTTGAAATATTCGTCAGAATGTTTACCGACGAGGTTCTTAACGTGGTGCGGAACGGTCTGAAGCAAACCTATGTCCCCTACCGCGGTAACGAGATGTTCGTAAAGGGCAAGACGATTTACGCAGAACACGCCAAGAAAAATTACGCCCATAAGGAAAAGTTTTTTGTGGAGTACGATATTTTCAGCGTTAACCGTGCGGAAAACCGCTTGCTGAAAAAGACACTTGAAGTTCTTGACAAGCTTTCGTCAAACGGTCTGAATAAGAAAAAAATACGTATGCTGCTTATGTCCCTGGACGAGGTAGAAGCCTCCAAGCAACCCAAAAACGACTTCAAGCAAAGCGTTGAGGACAGAAGCATGAGCCGTTACTTTAACGCAATGAAATGGAGCCGCCTGTTTCTTCTTGACAGAGGCAATGCGTTTTTTTCGGGCGGCAAAGTTAAGTACGCAATGCTTTTCCACATGGATAAGCTTTTCAGCGCCTGTATCGCTTCAAGCCTGAGGAGACAGCTCGACCGTACAAATTACTATTTCGTGACTCCGGAAAAAATTAGCAACTCCATCAGCAATACCGGCATGGACAAGGAAATGAAGCCGATCTCAGACTTCTACATAATGAACAGGGCTACGGAAAAAACGATAAATATGCGCTTCAAGTTCAAGAACTTTTTTGACTATCACGGTCCGGAAAAGGAAAATACCGTACTGATCTTTCCAGTTACGCAGGTGCTGAACACGGTTTACAACGGTATCGGCGAAACTATGTACCTCATTGACCTGAACGATATTGACCTTAGTGTTTCTGTACTTACGGAAACATTCTTTGTGTAACTAAAAACAGCAGAGCCAACGGATATCTCCGAAAGCTCTGCTGTTTTTCGTAAATTATTCGTCGTCGGGAGATTTTTTTATCCCGAAAACAATTCTGAAAATTCCCGAAAGAAGCTTGGGGCTTTTGATAACAACGATTTTCATATGCGATACCTCCAACAGTGATTTACTACATATTATTCCGC
>CAMWVO010000191.1 GCA_947177695.1 uncultured Clostridia bacterium | reverse complement strand
ACTTTGCAGATATATGCGCATACATTTCAAGCTGCACAGGTGAGAGCAATGGACACAGTCGCTAATGCCATAAGTCTGAAAAGCAGCGGTCAATAACTGTCATTTTGAAAATAGCGGTCATATAGCGGACAAAATGGTTTTTAAGCAAAAAAACATCTCCGCAAACGCCTATTTTACGGGCTTTCGGAGATGATAATGGTGCCGCTAACCGGACTTGAACCGGTACGGTATTTCTACCAAGGGATTTTAAGTCCCTCGTGTCTGCCTATTTCACCACAGCGGCGTATATTTTTTAATGTTACTTTATAATTATACCATGCATAAAAAAATTTGTCAAGCAAAATAAAAAAATCAGTGCGTTTGCAATGGTAAAATCTGCGGTAAGCGTGAATGCCACGATAAAAACTGCCGGAAGCATCATGCTTGTCAAATCAGAAACGAGTTCGGGGGAGTACAGCAATACTCCCCCAAAAAATTATTTCAGCTTTATAGGTCTAAGCACCTGATATCCCAGAACCTCCGGATAATGCCGCTGGTAGCACTGGCAGGCGTCCTCGTTCCATTCGTATTTTCCGCCGCCGAATTTGCTTATGTCGTAATTCCACGCAAGGTTCTCCACCCTGCCCATCACCTCGCCGTTGTCTTTGAGGTAATCAAAGGTCGGGTGGTAGAAAACAAGGTAATAGCTTGCGGGGATTTCCCTCAGCTCAAAGCCCTCGGGAATTTTTCCGTTATAATCGGAGGGTACTCCCATGCCGTAAAAATAATTGTATTCTCCGTTTACTTTTTTCCAGCCTGCGGTGTGACCCGTAACGATAATATCGCTTACGTTACTGAGGCTGTCGATAGTTCCGCATATGGAATCGCAGTCGCGCCCCTGCCAGAAATCGCCGTAGCCTTTCGCATTGTCGCTCCAGATACCGAGGTACTTGTGTGCGGGAATAAATTCGACCTTTACGTGCGCCTCGGTCAGAACAGTTTTGCTCATAGTTTTTGCTCCTCTCAGATTTTGGTAATATTCGGGACTGAGAACTACCTGCCTGACGGAAAGCGGTATGGGCACAGGTTCTCTCCGATAGGACGCAGGTGTGCACCCGAACGCCGCCTGAAAAGCTCTCGTCAGAGCCTCCTGCGAAGAATAACCGCACCTTACGGCAATATCAATGATACGTTCATCTGTGTCGCGGATAGCCAGAGCCGCAAGCCTGAGCCGTCTGCCAGCCATGTAGCTTTTTATTGTCATACCCGTGATCTCGTGAAACCGAACCGAGCAGTAATATGGCGAATATCCTATCTGCTCCGACATTTGCAGCAGCGACGGATTTTCGCACAGATTGTCCTCTATCCAGTCGATCATTTTCTGTATTGCCTCGTTCCATTCGTACAAGCGGTTCACCTCCCTGTAAAAACAATATCATATATCGGTGGAGAAAATCTTGATTTAAGTTGTGATGTTTTTGTCCTTTTTCACCGCCTTGTACCCAAGTCCTTTAACGGTAACGATTTCAAAATCGGGGGAGCTTTCAAATTTTTCCCGAAGTCTCCGTATGTGAACGTCCACCGTACGCTGGTCGCTGTCGCTGTCGTAGCCCCATATCTCGTCCATAAGCTGTGTGCGGGTGAATATCCTGTTAGTCTGGGACAGCAGCTTGAAAAGCATCAGAAACTCCTTGTTCGGCAGGGATATAGCAGTTCCCGGCGTGCTGACGGAAAAATCGTTGTAATCCAATACCGTGTTTCCCACTGTAAGACGCTTTTCGCTTGCCGTACCCGCCCGTCTTAAAAGGGCGGCGGCGCGCAGAAGCATTTCCTCCATATCAAAGGGCTTGACGATGTAGTCGTCCGCACCGCAGCCGAAGCCTGTTTTTTTGTCCTCCATAGCGCCGCGGGCGGTTATCATCAGCACGGGTGTGTCGAAGCCCGCTTCTCTCAGCTCTCGGACAAGCTCGAAGCCGTCCACGGACGGCATCATAACGTCGGTGATAAGCAGATCCACATGGCTCTGTCCGAAGCGTTCGAGAGCCTCCGCGCCGTTCTCACATTCAGTAACAGTGTAGCCGCCGCGTACTAAATATTCCGCCATAAGCCGCCTTATATTTTTGTCGTCCTCGCATACAAGAACACTGAACATTTTTTACACCGCCAATCAAATTCAGAAACCTTAAAAAGATTATACCATACCCCGCGGATATTGGCAACTTTCCGCGGAAAAAATGTGTGAAAAAATTTGCATGAAACGCTCTTTGGCGCTTCCAGTAATTTTGAGACCGAAACCGTCACTTTTTTTTGTAAAAATACTTTTAATTTTGTTAAAGATATGTTATAATAATTATTATGAATTATTGAAGCGAAGCGCAGACAGGCTATCTGCCCGGCAGATACATTACATACTGCGTTACGGAAAGGAATTATCACTATGAAAAAACTTATGCTCGGAAATGCCGCGTTTGCAAGAGGTCTCTACGAGGCGGGCGTAACGGTTGTATCAAGCTACCCCGGCACACCCTCCACAGAAATTACCGAATATGCGGCGGAATATGATGAAATTTACGCCGAATGGGCTCCCAACGAAAAAGTCGCTATGGAGGTCGCTCTCGGCGCTTCTATTGCTGGTTCACGCTCTTTCTGCGGAATGAAGCACGTTGGTCTCAACGTTGCGGCAGACCCGCTCTACACCGCGTCCTACACAGGGGTAAACGGAGGCATGGTTATTGCCGTTGCCGACGACCCCGGTATGCACTCCTCTCAGAACGAGCAGGACTCCAGACATCACGCCATAGCTTCAAAGGTGCTTATGGTAGAACCCTCCGACTCCGCGGAGTGCAAGGATTTCGTCAAGACCTCCTTTGAGCTTTCGGAGGAGTACGACGTGCCCGTTATCGTCCGTATGTGCACAAGAGTTGCACACTCCCAGTCGGCTGTTGAGATATGCGACAGAGTAGTACCCCCTCAGAAAGAGTACACGAAAAATCCTCAGAAATACGTTATGATGCCCGCTTTTGCCCGCGGCAGACACGTCTTTGTTGAGGAACGTACCAAAAAGCTGACCGAGTACGCCGAGAAGTCTCCCCTTAACAAGGTGATAGACAACGGCGGGGAAATCGGTATCATCACAAGCGGAATTTCCTACCAGTACGCCCGCGAGGCAATGGGAGACAAGGCTTCCTACCTGAAGCTGGGAATTGTAAATCCTCTGCCCGTGGATCTTATCAAGAATTTCTGCTCCAAATACAAAAAGGTGTACGTTATCGAGGAGCTTGACGATATTATTGAGACCCACTGTAAAAAGCTTGGACTTGACGTTATCGGCAAGGAGCTGTTCGGTTACATAGGAGAATTTTCACAGGCTGTTGTTGCGGAGAAGCTTCTGGGCGTCAAGAGCGAGACTGTTTCCTTTGACGGAAACGTGCCTGTGCGTCCTCCCGTTATGTGCGCGGGATGTCCCCACAGAGGACTTTTCTACTGCCTTTCCAAAAACAAGATCACGGTTTCGGGCGATATCGGCTGCTACACCCTCGGAGCAAGCGCGCCGCTTTCCGCTATGGACACAACTATCTGCATGGGCGCGTCAATATCCGCTCTCCACGGCTTCAACAAGGCACGCGGCGAGGAGGCGGAGAAGTCCACAGTCGCGGTAATAGGCGACTCCACCTTTATGCACAGCGGCATGACTGGACTGGTAAACATTGCCTATAACTCCACCAACTCCACGGTAATAATCC
Organism: uncultured Clostridia bacterium; assembly: GCA_947177695.1. Lineage (GTDB taxonomy): Bacteria > Bacillota > Clostridia > Oscillospirales > Ruminococcaceae > RGIG8773. Next base: position 1,156 of record CAMWVO010000191.1, on the reverse strand, counting down.
TTGACAACTCCATTACGGGAATGACAGGTCACCAGCAGAACCCCACCACGGGAAAAAATCTCAAGGGCGACCCTGCCGCCGCGGTAAATCTGGAGGAACTCTGCAAGGCTATCGGAATAAAGCGCGTCCGCGTTGTAGACCCCTACAATCTTGCGGAAACGGAAGCCGCCATCAAGGAAGAACTTGCAGTTCCCGAAGCTTCGGTAATAATTTCACGCCGTCCATGCGCGCTGCTTAAATACGTTAAGCACAAGCCTGCTCTCAAGGTTATCAGCGACAAGTGCAAGGGCTGCAAAATGTGCCTGAAGCTTGGCTGTCCCGCCATTTCGGTAAGAGACGGAAAGGCTGTTATCGACCATACACAGTGCGTGGGCTGCGGTATCTGCACCGAGGTCTGCCGCTTTGACGCAATTTCGGAATAATATGACATTGCCGTCAATATTAGCCGTTGCGGCAGGAGGAGCAGTCGGAGCGGTGCTTCGGTATCTGATAAGCCTGATACCGTTTAATGGGAATTTCCCAATCGCAACGCTTGTCACAAACATTCTCGGCGCGCTTGTCATCGGCTTTATATCGGGATTTGCCGCGTCCGGTACGGCTGACAAAAACGCCGTGCTGTTTCTTAAAACAGGGGTGTGCGGCGGCTTTACAACGTTTTCGACGTTTTCGCTGGAATGTTTTCAGCTATTTGAAAGCGGGAAAACACTTACAGGTTCGGTCTATGTTACAGTGAGCCTTTCGGGATGTCTGCTCGGAGTATGGGCGGGAACAGCTTTAGGCAAAGCGGTCTTTAGCAAATAAATTTTGTCCTGCCCGTCAAGGGCGGTCACATCTGCAATAAAAAAATCGGAGGAATAATTTATGAATACAAGATCAATTATGATAGTAGGCGTGGGAGGACAAGGTTCTCTGCTCGCTTCAAGGCTTTTAGGCAACGTTCTGCTTGCTCAGGGACACGATGTTAAGGTGTCCGAGGTACACGGAATGTCCCAAAGGGGCGGCTCGGTTGTTACCTATGTTAAGTACGGCAACGAGGTTTTCTCTCCCGTTATAGAAAAGGGGGAGGCTGACGTTATAATATCCTTTGAGCAGCTTGAAGCGGCAAGGTGGCTTCCCTACCTGAAAAAGGGCGGAAAGCTTATCACCTCCACCCAGA
>CAMWVO010000190.1 GCA_947177695.1 uncultured Clostridia bacterium | reverse complement strand
GCTTTCTTGCGCCTGTCCTGTCAAGACCGTCCGATACCAGCGCGTCTATCGCTCCGTCGCTAAACTCCACGGCTATCTCCATAGCCTCCGCGCGTCTGCAAAGACCCGTCAGCATCTTTCTTGCTATCTGTCCAAGCTCGGCTTTTTCAAGTTTTTTGAACACGATTATCTCGTCCAGTCTGCCGATAAGCTCTGGACGAAATCTTTCCCGCAGAGCTTTAAGCACGTCCGAACGTACAGCCTCGTCCCCCGCGTCTATAGGTGAGAAGCCCACGGACTTTTTGTCTCCCAGCAGTTCCGCACCCACGTTTGATGTGAGGATGACCACCGTGCTTCGGAAGCTTACCCGCCTGCCCTTGCTGTCGGTGAGAATACCGTCCTCCATTATCTGGAGCAGGATATTGCTTACGTCGCCGTGAGCCTTTTCTATCTCGTCGAAAAGTATGACGCTGTAGGGCTTTTTCCGCACCTTTTCGGTAAGCTGTCCGCCGTCCTCGCAGCCCATATAGCCCGGAGGTGCGCCTATCAGCTTGCTTACGCTGTGCTTCTCCATATACTCGGACATATCGAACCGTATCATTGCGTTTTCCGTGCCGAAAAGACATTCCGCCAGCGCCTTTGAAAGCTCGGTTTTTCCCGCCCCCGACGGTCCCGTAAAAAGGAAACAGCCCATGGGACGTGAGGGGTCTTTCAGTCCTGCGCGGCTTCGGCGCACAGCGTCCGCGACTGCTTCTACGGCTTCGTCCTGACCGATAACACGCTTTTTCAGCTCGCCCTCCAGCTCCAGCAGACGCTTGCTTTCGTCGGCGGTAAGCCTTGTGACGGGTATGCCCGTGGCAAGGGAAACAACCTCCGCAATGCTTTCCTCAGTAACCTCCACGGCAGGGGCTTCGCTGTCGCTGTCCCAGCTTGTATCCCCGCGCTTGACGCTTTTGCCGTTTCCCTGACAGTTTATCCCCGCGCAGCTTTCCGTCTGCTTTTCAAGCATTCTTTTCAGACTTTCCGCAAGCTCGCTGAGAGTATGCGGCGTTTCGGCGTACTTCATTCTCGCCCGCGAGGAGGCTTCGTCTATAAGGTCTATCGCCTTGTCGGGCAGAAACCTGTCGGGAAGATATCTCACCGACATTGACACTGCCGCCCTGACCGCGCTGTCCGTTATTGTAACGCAGTGGAAATCCTCGTAGCAGCGTTTCAGTCCGCCGATAATGCTTAACGCCTCCTCCTCGGTGGGTTCTTTTATAAGCACCTGCTGAAAGCGGCGTTCGAGAGCGCTGTCCTTTTCGATGAACCGTCTGTACTCCTCAAGGGTGGTGGCGCCGATTATCTGGAGTTCACCGCGGGCAAGCTGTGGTTTGAGGATATTCGCCGCGTCGATAGCTCCCTCGGCTGCGCCCGCTCCCACAACGGTGTGAAGCTCGTCTATAAAAAGAATTATCCTGCCGTTTGCGGCGACCTCGTCGAGACACTGCTTTATCCGCTCCTCAAAGTCTCCGCGGTACTTCGCTCCCGCAAGCATTGAGGTAAGGCTCAGGGAAAAAAGCTGTTTTCCCCGTATCGCTTCGGGGACCCGTCCCTCCGCAAGCATGACCGCAATACCCTCGGCAATTGCGGTCTTTCCCACGCCCGCTTCTCCCACAAGGCAGGGATTGTTTTTCGTCCTGCGGGAAAGCACCTGTATGACCCGCTCTATCTCCTTTTCGCGGCAGAACACGGGATCGAACTTTTTCTCGCGGGCGGCTTTGGTAAGGTCTTTGCCGTACTTCAAAAGGGTGGGTGTTTTCATCATTCCGCCGGGGATATCGTTTGCCGCGGACGCGGAGCAGGCTCCGGAAAGCCGCGAAAGATTTCCGCCTATCTCCTCGATAATGCTTACCGCGGTACACTGCTCCTCACGAAGCAGGGCAAGCAGAAGATGCTCCGTACCCGTCAGGCGCGCGCCGCTTTCCGAGGCAAGAATAAAGGCTCTTTCGATTATCCTTTTCACCGAGGGCGTAGCCGAGTCCCGATCGACGGCGCAGGGTTCGCCCCTGCCCACAAGAGCGGTTATCCTGCCGAGGACGGTCTCCTCTCTTATGCCGCACATTCTGAAAATACCCGAAGCCGTGCAGTTGGGCTCGCTTACGAGCGCCAGAAGAAGATGTTCGCTGCCCATATAGATGTGTCCCAGCCGTCCTGCCTGAATATACGCCTTGTTGATGACAATGTTCGCTTTTTTCGTAAAGCTTTCCAGATTATACATAAGCTTTATCTGCCTTCCCTTTCAGAAATTAGAGGTTAGAGATCACAGCAGTCCTTAAAGCATTTGCGCTAATTTTACAGGGGACAGGTCTCACGCCCCTGCGCGGAGAAAACTCTGTCCCTGAAAAAAATGCGTATGTTTTTATGGGATCGCTGCAAAAATTATAGCCCGAAGCTCCCGTATCTGTTCTTCAATGGGGGTTCTGTCCTATATTATGGCACGATACTTTAAAATTATTTGTCGCATACTGGAAAAAATTCCGCTTCAATTTCTGTAACCAAAATTATGCCGCGGCATAGAATGAACTATGAAAAGCCGAAGCCCGCGGCAACAGGCTGCGGCGCGGCTTTCAGAATACATTATTTTAAGGAGCGTATCTTTATGAACTGTGGAATTTTTGGCAATGGCAATAACTGCTGCTGGATCATCATTATTCTTCTCGTTCTCTGGTTCTGCTGCTGCAACCACAACAACGACAACGAGTGCGGATGCAACAATAACAACAGCTGCGGTATGTGCTGAGTAAGCTGACGCAATCAGGTCCGAATAAGTATGCTTACGGACCGAAAAGGAAAAGCCGGTTCTTCGGATACCGGCTTAATTCCGTTTATACTGTTTCACGACCTGAATGTGTACCGAAAATTCAAACAAAAGGCTGAGCCAACTGAACAAAGTTCAGTCGACCCTTTGCCGCCGTCTATAGTGATGGCGGCAAATTTTGTTTCCGAGACGGAAAAAACTTCTGTATTGACATTGCACAAAAAATGCGTTTGTGTTTTTGTGCGGAATTTTTGGATACACATTGGGAGTGAAACAGGAGCAGGAGCCTAAAAAAGCCGTCCCGGCGTACCTTGTACGGCGGGACGGAAGGCTTCATTTTTTTCACCCCCATTGGACAACCATATGTAACGGTATGCCCGAAATTTATTTTTCAGAACTCTTTCCTCCCTCCTTTGCCTGACCTGCCGAACCCGATGAACCGAATATCGAAGTGCGGTCGTATTTCTTTTTAAGGGTCTGCAAGGCTTTTTTCTCTATTCTCGATACATATGAACGGGATATCCCCAGCGAATCCGCAACCTCACGCTGGGTCTGAGGCATACAGCCGTAAAGTCCGTAGCGGCGTTTTATAACGGTGATCTCCCGCTCGTCGAGACATTCCCCTATAAAGCGGTAAAGCTGTTCCGACTTTATGCTCAGGTCGATCTTATCCAGTATGCCGTCGTCCTCGGCGATAATGTCTATCAGGGTAAGCTGATTGCCCTCCTTGTCGGTGTCGATAGGCTCGTCGAAGTATATGTCCCCAGCCGATTTTTTCAGGGAGCGGAAGTGCATTAGGATTTCATTTTCAATACACCTGGAAGCATAAGTAGCAAACCGTGTTTTCTTGGAATAATCGAAAGTCGAAACAGCCTTGATAAGCCCGATAGTACCGATGGAGATCAGATCCTCCTGATCGGTGGTGACGTTGTAGTACTTTTTTATAATGTGCGCCACAAGCCGAAGATTGTGTTCTATCAGCTTGTTCTTTGCGCCGCGGTCGCCCTCGTGCATTTTTCTGAAGCACTCCTCCTCCTCGGCGGCGGAAAGCGGCTTCGGAAACACTCCGCCCGATTCAAGGTGAAGCGCAAAGTACAGCAGATTTTCCAGTGCAAGTTCTATCAGCTCGGTAAACATTTTCTCCCACTCCATATAACATAGCTTTATTTAAACCTATGCCGCCGCGGGAATGTCCTATACCAAAAATAAATGCCGCATCAGGCTGCCGGCTTGCCCTCTGACGCAAAAGCAAACCGGCGGATTCGGACTATAAAACTAATTCCCGATATGCCTTTACGCGGCATATCGGGAATTTCTTTACGAAAAACGACATGGAACTGCTTGTTCCGGATTTTAAAGCATAAACGGTGTTCCTTAAATTTTGTCAGCCAGCTCAGCTGCCTGTTTGCAGCCGTCGGTCTTTTCAATGTCGCCCTCTTTCAGAACGCCGGGTATAAGAACTTCTCCAACCATTTTCCATTTGTTCAGCGCGGCGGTGCGTTCAATGGGAATGCGCACTCCGTCCATAACGGACATATCTTCCTCCTCACAGCAGGTTATAAGAGCGCACTCTTTTCCCGCAATGTCCTTTCCGCCAACGACAAGCGAGAATATACGGTCGATAACGTTCTTTATCTGCGCGGGGATAGAGTACCAGTAAACAGGCATGGTAAATACGATAGCGTCCGCTTCAAGAATTTCGGGAGCCAGCGTATTGAACTCATCGTCAAAGGAACAGGCTTTTCCCGTGGAGTAGCAGGTCTCGCAGGCGCGGCAGCCGTTTAATTTTTTCATTGCGGCGTCAAATCTTGTGACGGTGTGACCCTTTCCCTCGGCTGCCTTGATAAAGGCATCCGTCATAGCAAAGCTGTTTCCGTTTTTGCGGGGACTTCCTGTGATAACAACAATTTTTTTACTCATAATAAATTCCTCCGTTCAAAAGGCTGAGCCTTTTTGCTTGCCGCCGTCTATAGTTATGATAGCATGATTTTGTTTCCGAGACGGCAGAAAGCTTTTGTACCGTTATTCGTCTAATCTGCGGGATTGACTTTTGTCCCGTCTTATATTATAATTGTATCATAAATAAAATTAAAATCAAGTACGCACATTTAAGT
>CAMWVO010000189.1 GCA_947177695.1 uncultured Clostridia bacterium | reverse complement strand
CCGAATTTTTAGCGGGACTTGACTTCTGCGCCGAGGAAAAGTCCTACGGAAAAGATTTCGGCGCAAGGGTCTATAAGATAACCGAGGAACAGGGCGTGCGGCTTACCCACATTAAAATAACAGGCGGAAGCCTTAAGCCCCGCGATATGGTGGGGGACGAAAAGGTCACGCGGATACGGGTCTATTCGGGGGCGAAGTACCAAGCCGCCGACGAAGCCGAGGCGGGAACTTTATGCGCTGTTGAGGGACTTTCCAAAACCCGCGCGGGGGACGGTCTTGGCTTTGAGGGCGCGGCGGAAGTACCCCTGTTGGAGCCTGTTATGACCTACCGTCTTATTGTACCGGACGGTGCGGACGACCACGACGTCCTTACAAAAATGCGGAAGCTTGAAGAGGAAGACCCCCAGCTGCACGTGGTCTGGAACGAGCAGTCCCGCCACATAAGCGTGCAGCTCATGGGCGAGATACAGCTTGAAATTTTAAAGACGGTCATTGCCGAGCGTTTCGGTCTGGACGCGGAATTTGACCGCGGCAGGATACTCTATAAGGAAACGATTGCAAAAACTGTTGAGGGCGCGGGACACTACGAGCCGCTGAGACACTATGCCGAGGTACACCTGCTTCTCGAACCAACCGAGCGGGGGAGCGGTCTGACCTTTGACAGCGACTGCCGCACCGACGATCTTGATAAAAACTGGCAGCGGCTCATCCTCACACATCTTGAAGAGAAAACCCATATCGGCGTTCTGACAGGCTCGCCGATAACGGATATGAAAATAACCCTTATCGGCGGACGCTCGCATCTAAAGCACACCGAGGGCGGCGATTTCCGTCAGGCGACCTATCGGGCGGTAAGGCAGGGACTTCGTTCTGCCGAAAGCGTTCTGCTTGAACCTTGGTACAGCTTCACGCTGGAGATACCCACGGAAACAGCGGGACGGGCAATGTCCGACCTGCAAAGAATGGGCGGTGATTTTTCCCCGCCCGAAGTTTCCCCAAACAACGCGGAAAATTCCGTGATATCGGGCAGCGCGCCCGCTTCGGAAATGACGGACTACCAAAGTCAGGTGACAAGCTACACCAGAGGCAGGGGAAGGCTGAGCCTTGCGCTGAAAGGATATTTTCCCTGTCACAACGCGGAGGAGGTCATTGCCGCGTTTGGGTACGACTGCGACAGCGACCTTGCCAACACCGCAGACAGCGTGTTCTGCTCCCACGGTGCGGGACACACCGTCAGGTGGGACGAGGCCCCCGCGCATATGCATATCCCCTGCCGTGACAGCCGCGGAAATTCGGAAAATGCCGCGGAAAGCTTTTCCGATATCACACCGCGGCAGGTCTCGGATTACCGCGCAAGACTTGCCGAGGACAAGGAGCTTATGGAGATTTTTGAGCGCACCTACGGCAAGATAAACCGCGACGAGCGGTATGCTCTCCATACCGAAAAAACGCCGAAAAGACCTCCCGCGGACAAAAAAGCCGCGCCCATACCGAAAGGTCCCGAATACATTCTGGTGGACGGCTACAACATTATTTTCGCTTGGGACGAGCTGAAAAAGCTTGCGGAGGATAGCCTTGACCTTGCCAGAAGCACGCTGATAAACCGTTTGTGCAACTATCAGGGGTTCAGGCGGTGCAATCTTATTTTGGTGTTCGACGCCTACAAGGTCAGGGGAGACCACCGTGAGGTGGAGCAGGTGTGCGGTATCAGCGTGGTCTACACCAAGGAGTCCGAGACGGCGGACACATACATCGAAAAGGTGAGCCACGAACTGAGCAAAAATCACCGCGTCAGGGTCGCCACATCGGACGGCGCGGAGCAGATAATTATTCTTGGAAACGGCGCGTACCGTGTTTCCGCAGAGGAGTTCCGCCGCGAGATCGAAGCGGTGGAAAAGGCGATACGCGATATTATAGGCTAAAATTTTTATAATAGACCTCATCGGGAACTGGAGAAATGCTGAATGACGCAGGATTTTTTGTATCAGGCAAAGTCCATTTTCCGCAGGAATACTGTATGTATTGCAAGGAAAATGGGCAAAGCCTGATGCAAAAAAGACAAGTCAGGCAGCGTTTCGGAAGTTTCCGAGGAGGTCTAAAGAAAGGAAATGATATCATGCTTGAAGCAGGAACAAAAGCCCCAAATTTCACACTTCCCGACAAGGAGGGAAACACCGTTTCCCTGTCGGATTTTTCGGGAAAAACAGTCATTCTTTACTTTTACCCGCGGGACAACACTCCCGGCTGCACAAGGCAGGCGCAGGGCTTTGCCGCCGATTATGAAGCCCTGAAAGCCGCGGGAGCGGAGGTTATCGGCATAAGCAAGGACAGCGCGGCGTCCCACAAAAAATTTGCGGAAAAATACGAGCTGCCCTTTATCCTGCTCTCCGACACGGAGCTTGAAGCTATCAAGGCTTACGACGTTTGGCAGGAGAAAAAGCAGTACGGCAAGGTAAGCATGGGCGTTGTCCGCACCGCCTACATCATCGGCGGGGACGGCGTTATCGAAAAGGTCATGCCTAAGGTCAAGCCCGACACAAACGCGGCGCTGGTTCTGGAATATCTTGACAGCAAAGGAAAGTAACAGCAGTGGCAGAAAGAACAATGAAGGTCATTGCAAGGGTGAGAAGTCCCTATACGGAAAAGTTCGGGATACCCCGCCAGAGCGGTCTTGCCGACCTGCCCGCGGAGATAATTTTCGAGCCCGAATACCGCGTTCGGGAGGCTTTCCGCGGACTGGAGGGATACTCTCACCTGTGGCTTTTGTGGGAATTTTCCGAAGCGGTCAGGGAGGAATGGTCGCCTACGGTACGTCCGCCGCGGCTTGGGGGAAATACCCGCATGGGCGTTTTCGCAACGCGGTCGCCGTTCCGTCCCAATCCGATAGGACTTTCTTCTGTTCGTCTGGAGCGGATAGATTATGACCGTCCCGACGCGCCCGTGCTTATAGTCAGCGGCGCGGACATTCTGGACGGCACGCCGATCTACGATATCAAGCCCTACCTTGCCTACACCGATTCACACCCCGACGCGGAGGGCGGTTTCGCCTTGCAGCAGCGGGAGGGTACGCTTGATGTGGACTTTCCTGCGGAGCTGCTAAAAAAAGTCCCCGAACGGCTTCGCAGGGGATTGACCGAGGTGCTTGCACAAGACCCGCGTCCCCAGTATCAGCATTCACCCGAAAGGGTATATATGATGAGCTTTGCGGACTTTGATGTACATTTCACAGTGGACGGCGGCGTGCTGAAAGTCAGGGACGTTTTATTTCCCCCAAAGGATACAACGACCGTGAATGAAGCTTACGGAATAGCGATCGTGGACGGCGAACCCTACCTTGACCAAATCAAAACGCTGATAACCGAGTACGCTCAAAGTCTGAACCGCGACCTGTCCTTTCAGGGGTTCGAGGAGGAGCTTTCCGACTTGGGTGCAAAGTATCTTCCTCCAAACGGAAGACTTTTAGCCGCTCTGAATGGTGGGGAAGTGGTGGGCTGTGTTGCGTACCATAGACACAGCGGCATGCGGTGCGAGATGAAGCGTCTTTACGTCAGACCCGAATACCGCCGCTGTCATGCAGGCGGCAGACTGGTTGAAGAAATAATCCGTACCGCACGAAACGACGGATTTTCCGAAATGGTTTTGGACACCGTTAAACCCCTTGAAAGCGCGGTGCGGCTGTATAAAAAACACGGCTTCGTTGAGACGGAGCCGTACTATGACAATCCCATGGAGGACGTTATCTATATGAAGCTGGATTTGCTGTAATCGCTTCGCGTATATTTTTCTTTTTTCCGCAGATACTATCCAAAACAGGAAAGGACTGTTAAAATATGTCTGTGGATTTTTACGAAAGCAAGACCCGAACCAACCTTATGCGTGCCTTTGCGGGAGAAAGCCAGGCGAGAAACCGCTATGAGTTTGCCGCGGAAAAGGCGAAGAAAATGGGGTGCTGGTTCATCTATAACATTTTTACATTTACGGCAAACCAGGAAAAAGCCCACGCGGAAATTTTCTATAACCATCTGAAACCCGAAAACGGTGAGACGATAGTTATTGACAACGCGGGATATCCCGTGGACAACTACGAGACTATCGAGGAGCTGCTCCGCGCCGCGCAGGGAAACGAGTACGACGAGTACGAAACTGCGTACCCCGAATTTGCGAAAATCGCAAAGGAGGAGGGTTTCCCCGATATTGCATTTTCCTTTGAGAAGATCGCGGAGATCGAAAAGACCCACGGCGACCGATTCGGCTGCTTCGCGGAGCTTCTGGAGAACAGCAAAATGTTCACTGGAGACGAAAATACCGAGTGGATATGTCTCAACTGCGGACATATCCAAAAGGGCAAAAACGCGCCCAAGCAGTGTCCCGTGTGTCAAAGCGCGCAGGGATATTTTGTGCCGTACAAGTACTACAACTTCGTTGCAGAAAAATACGGTTTAGCCGCATTATAATATGTTTTGAGCATTTACTCCTGCTGCTCATAGCGAACACAGCAAATTAAAGCCCTCACGAAAAGTTAGCTTTCGTGAGGGCTTTTGACTTAACCGTGCTTACCCAAGATATTTTTTAAGAACAGACATAAACACGTCTATGTCCAGCGGCTTTGAAACATGAGCGTTCATTCCGCACTTGAACGCCGCTTCCTTGTCGTCCTCCAGCGCGTTTGCCGTCATGGCTATTATCGGCAGATCCTTCACGTCGTTTCTGTGGAGCGAGCGTATGGTTCTGGTCGCTTCATAGCCGTTCATAACGGGCATCTGCACGTCCATCAGGATCGCGGAGTAATAATTTTCCTCTGCTTTCTCCATGATCGCAACCGCATATGTTCCGTCGGTAGAGGTATCAACAATAAATCAGAACTCTCACAGAATTTATTCCGGGATCTCAAGGTTCAGCT
>CAMWVO010000188.1 GCA_947177695.1 uncultured Clostridia bacterium | reverse complement strand
AGGGGTAAAGGCTCAGCTTTTTTCGGATACTGCAAAAAACGCAAGCCGCAGGGTTGTAAAAAACAGCTCTGCGGCTTGCGTGCGTTATATGCGGGGCGTTCTTTTTTAGAACGATAATTCTGATCAGTAGGGAAAAATCTGCGCCCCGCTTTTCTCTTTCAGCAGAGGAAGATTTCCCGTCAGGCGGTTTACCTTTTTCGCTTCGCCGCAAAGTCCTATGCCGAAATATCTGAGAGAGCCCTCGTCGGTTCGGGAAAGCTTTTCGGCAAACTCGTCGTAGGTCTTGCAGCTTTGGGCGATATCGGAAAAATCCACGGCGGCAACGTCCTCAAAGCCTTTTGCGTAAAGCTTTTTCCGCAGTTGGTCAAGCTGTTCGGCAGTACCGTTCAGAACAGGCACGGGAAACTCGATTATCCCGGAATGGACACAGCCGCTTTTGTCGCAAACGTCCCTGCCCACAGCTTCGGGAACAAGTCTGCCCAAGGATATTCCGAGTATTGCGGAGGTGTTTGCAATAATTCCCCGCGGCAAAGCTCCGTCCACAACGATAACGCATTTTAAATTGTTGGTATCCGTTCTGCTCATTTTCATGTTCCTTTCGTGCGGTAATCAAACTGCAAGCGGCAGGCGCAGACAGTCAGCGCGTTTTAAAAATATTCCCGTACTGCTTTGGGGTCAGTCCGATATAGGATCGGAAAAAATTCGTGAAATGGCTCTGATCGGAAAATCCCGTTTTCAGCGCCGCTTCAACGGGAGCCTCTCCCTGCTCAAGAAAACGCCTTGCTGCTTCGAGGCGGATATTTTCAAGATACCGGTAAGGGCTTATCCCCTTTTCCTTTGCAAACGACCGAACAAGCGCGGCGCGGCTGAGAGCGGTAAGCCTGCACAGCTTATCGAGGGAGATATGCTCCGAAAAGTTTTCCTGCATATAGAGACAGGCTTTTTCTGTTTCCACACGGCGTTCGGGGACGGCGCGAGCCTCGTTTTCGGAGCGTTCGGAATATTCCGCTATGAGCCGCGAAAAGGTCAGCAGAAAAAGCTCTTCCTTTTCGTGCAATGCCGTTGCTGAGACCTTTTCTCGTCTCGGCAAAGAATTAGCCTTACCTGTAAAATTATGGCAGCAAAGGATGTTCTCCTGCGGACGCATGACCGCTTCATGCAGCCTTTTCACAGATAAAAACAGATCCCCGTCACGGACAAGATTTTCCGAAAATCTAAGCGGCTCGCGGATACCCGCAGTTTTCGAGGCAAGCTTTTCCATAGCTTCGGACTTTATATTGAACGCCCCGTAGGTCAGAGTATTTCCGTCAAGACCGCGGCAGAAATGATTGTCCCGAGGGTTGAACAGCAGGATATCTCCCGTCTCTGCGGTAAACTCCTTTCCGCAGACGGAAAGCCTCCTCCTGCCGCTTTCGATAAACCCAACCACATAATACTCGTGAAAATGCGGAGGGAACGGCTGGGATATTCCCTCAAAGAAACAGGCTTCAATCCCAAGCTCTCTGTCATAGGAAACCTGTCGTATCTCGCCTTTCAATGCGCCCCCTCCTTTCATATAAAGTTTAGACCTTTTCGGCGGAAAAGTCTTGTAAAATATGCTCACATAGTATTTTCAAGCGCTGTGGGGTAACAAGTATTCCGTACCCCACAAATCTGATTTTACACCGACATCAAAAAAATATCAACCGTTTGCCGTGAAACAGCACGAATTTTTATTTATTCTGCAATATCTCACAGCCTTTAAATTTGTGCAAAAACGCCTTTGAAAACCGCTTTGGAGTGTGCTACAATTAAAATAAGGATAAAAATGCGTGCATAGGGAGGACAGCAAAAAATGTTTGAGATTGGCGAATATGTAATGTACGGCGCGGGAGAGGTCTGCCGCGTGGAGGATAAAACAAAACGCTGCTTCGACGGGATATCGGCAAACGAGTATTACAAAATAGTGCCTGTGGAGTACAGGAACTCGGCGTACTATATTCCCGTCAATACCGCGGACAGCGGCATACGGCGGATACTGACAAAGGAAGAGATCTACGGCATCATCGACGGCATACCGCAGACCGAAGCCCTTTGGGTAAGCGACAAGAACGAACGCTCCGAACGCTTCGGGGAAATACTGAAAAACTGCGACCTTGAGGGCATGATCGGTATTATCAAGGCTGTTTACGCGGAAAAGGAACACCGCGCCGACAGCGGAAAGCGTCTTATCGCTGCCGACGAGCGGGCGTTTGCGGCGGCTGAGCATATCCTCCACGGGGAGTTTGCTTTCGTCCTCGGGATAAAGGAAAACGAGGTCTCGGATTTTATCAAAGCCAGACTTGGCGAAAGACAAAGCTGTTCAAACTTCTGACTGAAAATCACCTGCGGAAAAGTAATACTGCACAAGATCACGTCAATGGTTTTGTGCAGTATTTTTTTAGTGCCGCAACTATTGGTTGCATTCAAAAAAATTTTAAAATGCAACCAAAAATCGCTTGCATTATAATAATATATGTGATATAATATTGCCATAAGATACACAGATACCAAGAAAGGATGATACTATGAATATCGAGATCGCAAACCGACTTCGGCAGATGAGAAATAAAAACAATCTTTCGCAGGAAGAGCTTGCCGCAAAAATAGGCGTGTCGAGACAGGCGGTATCCAAGTGGGAGCGTGCGGAGGCTTCTCCCGATACGGAAAATCTTATCCTGCTCTCAAAGCTTTACGGAGTTTCCATCGACGAGCTTCTTAACGCGGGCAGCTCCTCTTCGTCAGCTTCGGGCGTGTCTCTTAAAAAGGACGATTACGACTGCAGGAACGAACCCGTAAGAGAAGCCGTTCCCGAAAACTACACCGAAAAGGAAATTTACCCGAACGCGTCCGCACACGAAAGCACGTCGATACCGCAGGGGTCTCCCTTTGGAGCGGACCTTGGCGAGGAGGAGAAAAAGGCTTCGGGCGGTATCGGAGATACCATGGAAAGGGCAGGTCTTGCTATAGGAGATATACTTAATTCCGCAGGCAAAAAGATTGAAAACGGCGTGCGCAAGGCAGCCGCCGCAAACGGCAAGGACTGGGAAACAAGCGTGGAAAATTTCTGCGACGGACTTAACAAGGGTCTGGACAAAATGTGCAGCGGCATTGACAAGGGCTTGGATAAACTTGAAAAGAAGCTTGAGGAAAAGGACAGCAAATACAATTACAGCTATAACTACAGCTACAGCAGTCAGAGCAGCGGCAGTACCAAAAAGTCCAAAAAGTCCCCTAAAAACCGCAGACCTATGACGCTGCTTGACAAAACGCTCCCCATCTTTATTACGGGATTTTTCTTCCTTTTGTGCGCCATTAACCTTGCACACCCCGGCTGGACGGTGTTCCTGCTTATCCCTCTGTACTACACGGGCAAGGAAGCCGTAAGAAAACACAATCCCATGATCTTCTGCTACCCCGTTTTATGCGCGTACGTGTACTTCACCATAGGCGGACTTCTCGAGCATACTTTCTGGTCTTGGTCTGACAACTGGTACAGTCTGATGTGGCTGCTGTTCCTGACGATACCGCTCTACTACACGCTGTACCCTGCCATCAAAAAGCGCAATCCGCTGATATTCTGCTATCCCGTTCTGTGCGTTATAGTTTATATCGGCGTGGGAATTTTTCTCGATATGTTCTGGTGGTGGGCAAGCGAGCATTGGTTCGCGTTCATGTGGGCGCCTATCGGGCTGACCATACCGCTTTACTACATTGTTATATCTCATTACCGCAGTCAGAAGAAATCTTCGGCGGGAAGTCAGAGTACCGTAAGAAGCTGAAACTGAGCGCAGCACATTATTGTTTTTTAAGGGCGGGATTTTTCCCGTCCTTAATTTTGTGAACACAAAAAAGCTTTCGGAGCAACATCCGAAAGCTTTTTGTATATTTTATATGTAATTTTACTCTTTGTAATTGATAAGCTCATCAAGCATCTTCGGCAGATCGGTATCCATATTCTCGTCGGTGAACTGACAGGTGCCTACAGCCCTATGTCCGCCGCCGCCGTATTTGAGCATAAGTCTGCCCACGTTAACGTTGGAAGTACGGTTGAGTATTGAGTATCCGACAGCCGCGCTGCAGCCCTTACCGCCCTTGCCGTTTACGATCCATGCGGAGATGTTCTGCTCGGGGTACAGGCTGTAGATCAGGAAACGGTTTCCGGAGTAGATGGGGTCTACTCCGCGGAGGTCGCTGATGATAACGTCCTTTTCAACGCGGGTGTGAGCCTTTACCATTTCCTTGAATTTTTCCGCCTGCTCGAAGTAAACGTCAATTCTTTCCTTAACGTCTGGCAGAGCAAGTATCTCGTCCGTATTCATGGTTCGGCAGCAGTCGATAAGCTGTTCCATGAGCTGATAGTTGGGGATAGTAAAATTGCGCCATCTGCCCAGACCTGTTCTGGGATCCATAAGGAAGCCCACAAGTATCCAGCCCGTAGGATTGAGTATCTCGTCTCTGGTAAGGTTTCCGCTGTCCACCTTGTCAACAGCGACCATCATGTCGTCGTAGTGACCGAAGCGTTCCTTGCCGCCGTAATAGTCGTAAATAATTCTTGCACAGGAGGGAGCGATACGGCTTTCTCCTTTATATTTTCCCTCAAGCTGATTTCTTTCAAACTCGCTGGAATGGTGATCGAACCAAAGCCCGCAGCCTTCCACAAAGGGAACGTTTGCAAGGCAGTCGTTCTCGGTGATCTCGATAAGACCGTCCTGAAGATCCTTAGGGTGAGCAAATTTCCAGTGGTCGATGATTCCCACGTCTTTAAGCAGCGCGCCGCAGGCAAGACCGTCAAAATCCGAACGGGTAACAAGTCTCATGGTAACAACTCCTAACACAAAATAATAAAACGAAAAATCGCACATTAGCACATTATAATAATAT
>CAMWVO010000187.1 GCA_947177695.1 uncultured Clostridia bacterium | reverse complement strand
TCAGAAAACGGCTTGAAACAGAGTAAAACGACGCTGAGCGGAAACTCCTGACAGCCGACCTTGCGTTCCTTGACGATATACAGATCGGAATGTCCTCGGCGAGAGAGTTCATGTTCTGTATTCGTTTCAAACGTGAGAAAGAAGAACAGATTTTTGAGCTTGTAAACCGTATCGGCAAGATCATTTCAGACCATGGATTTATGCCTCGGAGAATGAAAAAAAGTGAGTTGAAAAGAATGCTTGGATTGTATTTCGGAGCGAGTATGTACGGCGATGAAATCACAGATTTTGATGGAGAAAAATACTTGGAGGAAGCTGAAAATGTTTAAGAAAAAGAAAAAGGGACTGTCCGCAGAGCAGCTTGAAATCGTTGAAACTAAGGATTATTTTGACAGGATCGTACCGTCAGCGATTCGATTTTTCACGGACCACTACATCTGTGGAAACTTTTACAAATCGGTATGGGCAATAACGGAATATCCGCCTACCACCGAGGAAACGGCGATACTTGCGCATCTCGCCGACCGCAGCGGAGTGACGCTGAGAATTTACAACCGTCTCGTCACAAGCGTTGAGCAGAAAACAATTTTACAGCAGGCGATGCGCAAAAATCACATGATGTCAACCACCAATGACGTCAACGAAAATATCAGGGCCGAGGATAACATGAGCGATATTGTCAGCCTTTTATCGGAGCTGCGGCGGAACAAAGAACCTCTCCTGCACACGGCTGTTTTTATCGAATTAAAGGCAGATTCCGAGGATAAGCTGAAAGAGATTCAAGCCGATGTGCAGATGGAATTGACGCGTTCAAAGATCGGCGTTGACCGTTTGCTGCTCCGTCAGAAAGAGGGATTTTTGGCTGTACTTCCTACGGGAAACAACGTGTTTGCAGGGCAGTTTGAACGTGTTCTTCCTGCAAGTTCCGTAGCAAATATGTACCCATTTAATTACTCAGGAAAGACCGATGAAAACGGCTTTTATCTCGGTCGTGACAAGTTCGGGAGCAACATTCTTGTGGATTTTGACAAGAGAACCGATGATAAAACAAATTCAAATATTCTGATTCTTGGCAACAGCGGACAGGGAAAATCCTACCTGATGAAGTTGCTTCTGTGCAATCTTCGGGAGTCGGGAAAGTCGATAATTTGCCTGGATCCTGAACATGAATATGAGGACTTGTGCAATAATCTCGGCGGCACTTACATCGATATGATGTCGGGAGAATTTATGATAAATCCGTTAGAGCCAAAGGCATGGAGCGACGGTCAGAAAGACGAAGATGAAAGTCCCGAAACGTTCAGAAAAGTAACTCGTTTAAGTCAGCACATCAGCTATTTAAAGGACTTTTTCAGAGCTTACAAGGATTTCACAGACGCTGAAGTTGATACGATAGAAATTATGCTGATGAAGCTGTACGCACGTTTCGGAATCGATGATTTTACCGATTTTGACAAACTGGAATCTGTGGATTATCCGATTATGAGCGATCTCTACGAGCTTATCGAAAAGGAATTTTTGTCATTTGACAACAGCCGGAAACACCTATATACCGAAGAAATTCTACAGAATATCTGTCTTGGATTGCATTCAATGTGCAAGGGAGCTGAATCAAAATATTTTGACGGTCACACAAATATCCGTGACGGAAAATTCATCTGTTTCGGCGTGAAAGGGCTTATGGATACAAATAAAAGGCTGAAAGATACACTGCTGTTCAACATTCTCAGCTTTATGACCAATCAGCTTTTAGGGCATGGAAATACCGTTGCGGCAGTCGATGAGTTGTACCTCTGTGTAGCGACACGTTGTCGCATATAACCTCAAATTGTGGGATAGCCTGCAATGAGGGAAAAGTGACGGAAAATCGCAAGATTTTCTAACTGATATTTCAAGGAGTGGAATGACGGAGTAACGCCCTGAAACGCTCCCCCTGAGACTGCGTTGGAAGAAACTGCGGACAAATCGCAGGGACTGACACAGCACGCTGAAGTCGACTGTACACACTCGCTGTATTGACAGTAACAAACATCGTTACGGCAAAAACGAACCGGAGGCGGTCGTGGGTGATAGGTCGGGGGTCTATAAAATATCTATGGTGAGAATGTGCAGGATTGCACTGACAAAAATCCGAATGTACGAGTCTAAAACAGTAATCGGCTAACTGCCGAAGCCGTCTTTTGGCGGTGTATGTGGGGGTAAGTAAGATTATAGGTTATGAAAGCCCTTACAGTGTTACAGGCACTGTCAAGCATACAGGCTTAAAGGAAATGCCTAAGGATATATGAACAGATAGAAATATCGGAACGTGGAAAGACCGAAACGTGGAGCGATTGTCCGCTATGAATCGTTAGCAGGGAAAGCATAAAAAGTATAACCTGCTTTTATTCGGTTGAAAGCGCAGCCATAGTACCTGTGAAACGGTGATAATAAGCCGTGGAGGGATGGGCTGTAGTCGGAAATTCAGAATTAAACAAGCAAGCATAGTAAATCAAAGGTTCGAGTAAGACTAAAAAAGGCTGAAATCCGAAAGGAGGATAAGCCGACTTTGACAACGAAAAGAAAACCAAAAAGGCAAAAACTGCGGAACGCCGAGTATTATAATTTTCAAGAAGTTCAGGACAAACTGTATGCCGACAGCAAAGACGGCAGGATATTCAAAAATCTTGTCACAACAATAATGTCGGAAGAAAATATACAGCTTGCATATCGTAACATCAAGAAAAACTCAGGCAGTAAAACCGCAGGGACAGACGGAAAAACAATTAAGGATATAGCGAAATGGCAGCCCGAAAGGGTTATATCATATGTGAGAAAAAGGTTGAGTTGGTATAAACCGCAAATGGTCAGACGAGTGGAAATTCCAAAACCAAACGGTAAAACACGCCCATTGGGAATTCCGACAATCGGTGACAGACTGGTACAGCAATGTATTTTACAGGTTTTAGAACCGATATGCGAAGCAAAATTCTACAGCAAAAGCTTTGGTTTTCGTCCAAATAGAAGCACGGAACACGCTATTGCACAGGTTTATAAATATATGCAGGTGGATAATCTGCGATATGCGGTAGATATAGATATTAAAGGATTTTTCGATAATGTCGACCACGGAAAGTTGTTGAAACAGATATGGACACTGGGTATTCGTGATAAACGATTACTAAGCATAATTTCTGCAATGTTAAAAGCAGAAATCAAGGGAATAGGCATACCTGAAAAGGGTACTCCTCAGGGAGGCATATTAAGTCCGCTTTTATCAAATATTGTTCTAAATGAACTTGATTGGTGGATAGCCAGCCAATGGGAGGAAATGCCTCCTAAACACAATAAACCGTTTATTCGCAAAGATAACGGAAAAGTTGATAAAGCCCCCATATTTCGTGCTTATCGTGAAGGAAGTAATCTCAAAGAGTGTCATTTGGTTAGATATGCAGACGATTTTAAAATCTTTTGCAGAAAGAAAAGTGACGCAGACAAGATTTTTGAAGCAACAAAGCAATGGCTGAAAGAAAGACTGCATTTGGAAATCAGCGATGAAAAATCAAGTGTGACCAATCTTAAACGGCATTATTCAGAATTTCTTGGTTTTCGGATAAGATTAGTACAAAAAGGAAAGACCAAAAGCGGAAAACCCAGATATACCGTAAAATCTCACATATCAGAAAAAGCAGAAAAACGTATTAAAAATACACTGCACAAACAAATCAAGAGTGTTCAGAAACCCATAGGCAACAGAAGCGGACACTCATCTGTCGACTGCTACAACGCTTATGTAATAGGAGTTCACAACTACTATGAAGTAGCTACTCATGTAGCAGCTGACTTTTTCAAAATCAGCTATTCGTCCTATAAGAGCCTTATTACAAGACTTAAGAAGAGACTAATAAGATCAGGGCAAAGGATTTTGCCTTATATCCAAGAAAAATATGGCGACAGTAAGCAAATAAGATATGTATATGATACGGCGCTTGCTCCAATAGGATATATTAAGCACCGACCGCCCAGTATGTTAAGAGTAGCAGTTAATAAGTATACTCCTGACGGCAGAGCATATATACACCGACAGCTTGAGAAAATAGATATGCAGGTATTAACGTATATTATGCGCAATCCTGTCCGAGGAAAAAGTATAGAATACAATGATAACAGGCTGTCACTCTATTGCGGACAAGGCGGAAAATGTGCTGTAAGCGGAACACTTCTTGAAATCGGTCATATGCACTGTCATCACATTGCGCCTATCAGCAAGGGTGGTGATGATAAATATTCTAATCTTCTGTTTGTTACAGATAAAGTTCATAGTCTTATTCACGCAACAGCAGACGATACGATAAAATCGCTATTAAATGAATTAAAACTTAACAACAGGCAATTAACAAAGCTGAATAAATTGCGCTGTTCAACTGGTCTGAATAAAATCCTTTAGTTATTTCTTTAAGTTGAAAACTATGTAAAACAATAATTTTAATTTCCGATGGAGCGCCGTGTGATGGGAAAGCTATCACGCACGGTGTGGGACGGGGGAAAAGGCGGAGATAACATCAAAGTCTTACCTATCGTCATTCCTCACAAATATGACGGCGATAGAGTACATCCGCAACGGCATGAAACGTGTGCGAAAAAAGGAGTCCTCGTTTATTCTGGCAAGTCAGAATATCGAAGATTTCCTCCTGCCCGAAATAAAGGAGTTCACTAAGCCGCTGTTCAGTATTCCGAGCCACAGCTTTCTGTTCTTTCCGGGAAACATCTCACCGGCAGAGTATATGGACGCACTGCAGCTTGTGGAGTCGGAGTATCGCCTGATCCAGTACGCCGAGCGAGGAACTTGTGTGTACCGCTGCGGTAACGAACGGTATCTTTTACAAGTTCATGCGCCTGATTACAAGGTTAAGCTGTTCGGAAG
>CAMWVO010000186.1 GCA_947177695.1 uncultured Clostridia bacterium | reverse complement strand
GGCGGCTTCGCCGCCGAAGTGCTACGATAGTTAGTCTTGTAAATCAAAATTTATCATCATTACCAATAAACTAATAACGGCAGTATCGCTTTCACGGTACTGCCGTTTGTCACTTGTTCAGAATTTCACTGTATATTTTTTCCTGACCGTCCAGCTGTTCTGCGGCGTTATCAAGGGTGGTCTGGGTAATATGCTCTCCGCCGAGGATACGTGCTATCTCGCCTATGCGCTGTTCGCGGTCAAGTCTTGTAACACTTGTGACCGTGCTGTCCTCGGAGCTTGTTTTCTCTATCAGCAGATGGTTGTCCGCCATGACCGCTATCTGGGACAGGTGTGTAACACAAATTACCTGCCTTGTTTTCGATACCTGACGGAGCTTTACGCCGATCTTCTGCGCGGCGCGTCCGCTTACACCCGTGTCTATCTCGTCGAAGATCATTGTGGGAGTGTCCTCTTTTTCTGCGGACACGTTCTTTATCGCCAGCATTATCCTCGAAAGCTCGCCGCCCGAAGCTGTCTTTGCGATGGGCTTGGGAGGCTCTCCCGGATTTACCGAGATCATCAGTTCCATGATGTCCATTCCGTTTGCCGTAAGCTTTCCCTTTTCGTGCTTAAAAAGTATCTTGACGTTCGGCATATCGAGAAATTTCAGCTCCTCGGCGATCTTTGCGGTAAGCTTTTCCGACGCAGCCGTGCGCGCCTCCGACAGCTTTTCCGCCTTTTCCGACACCTCCGCAAGAAGCCTGCTTTTCAAGCCCGAAAGCTCCTCTATCTCTTTTGTATAACCCGCTATCTCCTTTGCCTCGCCGCTGTAGGAATCATACCGCTCTATCAGCTCCGCAAGGGTGCAGGAGTAGCGCTTTTTTATGCTGTGCAGCTTTTCCCTGCGGTCGGAAAGATACTCCAGCCGCTGTTCGTCAACGTCTATCCCGTCCAGAAGCCGCGCAAGCTCGCCGCCTATATCGGAAAGCTCTATCTTCGCCGCCTCCAGACGTCCTATAAGCGGTTCCAGAGCGGGAAGCATATCCGAATAATCGGACAGCTCTCCAGTCACGGAATCAATGCTCTCCGTCATTCCCGAGCTGTCCTCGCTTCCGCATACAGCCGCGTGGGAGCGTGAAAGAGTCTCCGCCAGAACGCTGCTGTTGTTTGCAACGGTAAATTCCTTTTCGATATTGGTATCCTCGTTCTCGTCCTCCAGCTCCAGCTCCCCGACCTCATCGAGAAATCTGTTCAGATACTCGATCCTCTGCTGCTTTTCACTTTCCAGTACAGCAAGCTTTTTTATCTTTCTCGCCGTATCCTGAAGCTCCCTGAATGACTTCCTGTAATCCTCAAGCTGACCGTGCAGCTCGGCATAGCCGTCTATTATGTCGATGTGCTTTTCGGGATACATAAGTATTTTGTTATCGTGCTGTCCGTGGACGTCGATAAGGGTCTCGCCAAGTTCCCTGACCACCGATATGGGGACGGCTTTCGAGTTTATCCTTGCGCTGCTGCCGCCGTCCGCGGAAATTTCACGGGTTATCATCAGCTCGTCGTCCTCACAGCTTATGCCAAGCTCCGCAAGCTTGTCCAAAGTACCGGGAGTAAGCTTCCTGAACATTGCGCTGACCGCAGCCTTTTCGCAGCCCGAACGCACCATGTCCCTGCTTATGCGCTTTCCCAGAACGGCGTTTATACCGCCCACGAGAATGGATTTTCCCGCGCCCGTCTCTCCCGTAAACACGTTGAAGCTTTCCGTCAGCGGGATTTCAGCCTTTTGTATTACAGCAAGGTTTTCTATATATAATTCACTAAGCATAATAAACGTCCTTTCATAAGCTGCGAACGCAAAATATGTATCTCTGCTCAGTCCTCCGAGAGCATAGCTTTAAGTCCGTCGGCAAATTCGCAGGCTGCCGCTTCGCTTCTCATAAGCGCGAAGATAGTGTCGTCCCCTGCTATCGTGCCGACGATCTCCGAGCAGTCCATTTTATCCAGCACTGCGCACGCCGCCTGCGCCATTCCCGTGTGGCACTTTATCACCACCGTATTCAGCGCGTAGTCTATAGCCGCTACCGAGTCCCTGAAAATAGGCGGACACTGAACCGCAGGTCTCTGCACACGAACGTAAACGTACGCCCCCGACGGTGACAGCTCCTTTCGCAGGTCAAGCTCATTTATATCCCTCGACAGAGTAGCCTGCGTAACGACTATCCCCTCGTCCTCCAGACGCTTTTTCAGAGCGTCCTGGGTAGTGATCTCATACCGACCGATAATTTCTATGATCTTGTTCTGCCTGTGCCTTTTCATCTGTACCTTTCCTCACTTTATGGGATTCATCAGCTTGCTGTTTACCGCGTCGAAAAAGGATTGTCCCTTTATATCTATAAGCCGAAGCTTTTTTTCCGATTTTTTTATGACAAGACGTTCATCCCGTGCCATGGCGCAGGAAAACTTTCCGTCCACCGTAAAATACACCGAGTCATCGTCGGAAAAATGCCTTACTTCAAGCTCTCTTGACGATTTGAACACCATAGTCCTGGAAAACAGCGAATGGGGACATATTGGCGTAAGCTGTATGCATTCGGTCTCAGGCTCCAGAATAGGTCCTCCCGCCGAAAGCGCGTAAGCCGTGGAGCCCGTGGGAGTTGCGAAAACCATTCCGTCCGAGCGCATGGAACTTACAACTATCCCGTCGGTAGATATTTCATAATCGGTGATTTTGGAATAGGGTCTTGCTATGACTACGTCGTTCAGAGCCGTGTGTGAGGAGACTGTCTCTCCTCCGCGGACAAGCTCCGCGTCCAGCATCATTCTTTCCTCGGTAACATAATCTCCCGTTTTGAGCCGTTCCAGACCGTCAAGCTCGTCCCGCTCCATTGAAGCCATAAAGCCGAGCCTGCCCGTGTTTATCCCAAGCAGCGGCTTTCCGCAGACGGAGGCGTACGCCGAAGCCGTAAGTATCGTTCCGTCGCCGCCTATGGCGATCATAATATCGCATTCCTCGGAGATATCCTCCGCCGTGCCGAAGGATACAAAGTCTTTCACCGCAAATTCCTTTTTAAAGCGTTCCTCCGCCAGAACCTCTATCCCGAGAGAATTAAGTATATCACAGCATTCCAGCGCAGTTTTAAGCGCGTACAGCTTTCCGAAATTCGGCATAAGTGCAATTTTCACAGCCTGAGCGATCCTTTCATCTTTTTTTCAGTTCAGCGAAAGCGTTCCCCACGATCTCCCAGAAATCGAACTCCGCCCGGGAAATCCCTGTTTTCAGATACGCAAGGTACTCGATGTTTCCGTCCGTTACGCTTCCGCCCGTTATGGGAGAATGGGTCAGACCCGCCGTCTCAAATCCAATAGAGCGGCAGAATGAGACCATATCCTCCAGAACTGCGGCGTGTACCTTTCTGTCCTTTACAATACCGTTTTTTCCGATATTGGCTTTTCCCGCCTCGAACTGAGGCTTTATCAGCACAGCCGCCTCACCGCTTTCGGGCAGCAGCTCCCTTAGCTTCGGCAGTATCCGTTTCAGCGACACAAATGAAACGTCCGCAGAAATAAACGTGGGACTTTTCGGGAAGTCCTCCACCGAAAGCTCCAGTATGTTGGTTTTCTCCATATTAAGCACGCGTTCGTCGTTTATCAGCTTTTTGTCAAGCTGACCGTGACCCACGTCCACCGCGTAAACATACGCCGCTCCGTTCTGGAGCATACAGTCCGTAAAGCCGCCCGTGGACGCGCCCACGTCGATACAGACCCGCTCCGCAAGGCTTATCCCGAACACGTCCAGAGCCTTTTCAAGCTTCAAGCCGCCTCTGCCCACGTACCTAAGCTGTTCGCCCTCAATGCTGACCGAACAGCCGTCCGAAACGTCAAATGATGGCTTTGAGACGGTTTTGCCGTCCACCGCAACCTGTCCCGCCTGTATAAGCTCCTTTGCCGCAGTGCGGCTTTTCGCAAGTCCGTTTTCGGTAATGTACTGATCAAGTCTCAATTTTGTCCTCCGTGCGAATATTACTGCCGTTAAGTATCTCCGCCATTTTTTCTTTGCTCAGACCGCATTCGTCCAGACATTCCTCCGCGGAAGCCTGACAGGCGAACCCGTCCGCAGCAGTTATCGTGAATTTTCCTCTGTAGCCATTTCCGTAAAGCTCCGTCATAAGGTACTCACCCACGCCGCCGCGCCGCGAGCCCTCCTCAAAAAAGTATATCTCATCATAATTCATGCAAAGCTCTGCCGCATGACCGTCTATAGGAAATATCCTTGCAAGCTTCAGAACATCGCACCCCGCCGTTTCTGCGGCTGCGTAAAGGTTATGGACTATCCTGCCGTAGCTTACCGCAAGCCTGCGGCTGCCGTTTTTCGTGATACTGAACGAATCGGTATCCTCTGCGACGAAAGTAACTGTCTCCGCGCCCTTTGGGTATCTCACCGCCGCCACACCGTCCGCTCGGAAAAACGCGCTTTCCATGCACATCTCCAGCTCCCCGTAGGTTGAGGGAGAATACACCGTAACGCCGGGAACCGTCAGCAGCATAGGCACGTCGAACAGTCCCTGATGGGTCTCGCCGTCCTCGCCCACAAAGCCCGCGCGGTCTATGCCAAGAACCATGTGTACCCTGTCTATGGACGCGTCGTGGATAAGCTGGTCGTAGGAACGCTGCAAAAAGCTTGAATACACCGCAAAAAACGGAAGCTTTCCGCCCTTGGCAAGTCCCGCCGCAAAGGTGACGGCGTGCTGCTCAGCGATACCCACGTCGAAAAATCTTTCGGGATATCTTGCAGCAAAATGCTGCATTCCCGTTGCATACTTCATAGCGGCAGTTATGGCGCAGACATTTTCGTCTTTCGCGGCTATGCGGCACAGAAGCTTTCCCGCGGTTTCTGAAAAGGAATCGGCGGTAACGTTATTGGGATTGTTTTTTCTATAGCCGCAGGAGGGTAT
>CAMWVO010000185.1 GCA_947177695.1 uncultured Clostridia bacterium | reverse complement strand
GGTATCATCAGTCCCGTCATAAGCTTGAAGATCACGGTCTTGCCGCTTCCGTTCCTGCCCACGAAGCCGTATACTCCGCCCTTTTCTATCCCGAAGCTTACGGCTTTCAGCACTGCATTCCCGCCGAAGCTTTTGCTCACGTCTCTGAATTGTATGTAGCTCATTAAGTATTCCTTTCCGTATAGTTCGGTAAAAACAATACAAATTGTTAATATTCAAAAAAGGGGTAAAGCCCCTGCAATACCCCGATCAGTTCGTATCTATTTCTATCTGCTCTTCCTTGTTTTCAAGAGCGTACCCCATCACACGGCGGTAGAACTCCGCAGGGTCGAGCATAATTTTTTCCCTGATAATCTCCGCCTGCTCAGTATCGGGTGCGTACAGACTTATCCGCATAAGATCGTATCCCGCGTCTCCTATGGTGCAGTTCACCTCGCAGCCGTTTGCAGTCTCCGCAATATCAATAGCCGCGGAGCTTTCCCTTGCCAGCCTTGCAAAGTAGTACAGCGCCGCTTTCAGTATCTCCTTGCGGAAGTACAGCGGAACGGTCTCGTCAAAAAATTCCGAACCCAAGCGCGCCTTTTCGGTAGGCTCGATGTAGGTTTTTCCGTTTCGTTCGGCGCGTATCAGCGAGCGGTTCCGGAGCAGTCCCTCCAAAGCCTCGGCATAGTAAAAATAATTCACCACACCGCTTTCCACGGCGATCTCGTAAAGCTGCTCCTCGGTGACGGGCTGTTTCAGACGGTCAAGCAGATAGCATATAAGCACCTTAACGCGGTGCGCGGAGTTAAGCTCCGCAGAATTATAGTCGTTCATAGACAGCTCCGAAATTTACAGCATATTATCAATTTTCCTCGTACCCTTTGGCGGCGGGGAATCTATCGAAAGTTCGTCCATTTCTGTCGGCGGAGGAAGCGCTTCTGCGTTCTCCCCGTTCTCCTTTGTCTCTTTCCGCAGACGCTTCTGATACTCGCTTTGGTAATACTTCAAACCAAGCGAGTTAGCCATAGCCTTGGGCTCGTTCAGCGCCTCGATAAAATCGGGGTAGCCCTCCTGAAGCGACAGATAGTCAAGCTCCTTGTAGAGCCTGCGGACAAAGTCCTCAAGCCACATTCCGTAACAGCCGTATGCAAGCAGGTACATACCGAAAAACGTTCCCGCCGCGCCCGTAAACATTCCTATAAGACCGAAAACGGCTCCCGCGGCATAAAGCAGAAAAAGCGGCAGATGAGCCTTGCGGCTTTTGAAAAAGAACGCTATCGCGGTAATTGCGGCGATCACCAAAAGGTACGCCAGATACGCATAAGGAGTTTCAAAGCTCAGTCCCGTACTTTCGTTTGTGCCAAGCTCCTCGTTGATGAGCTTCTGAGCGACAACAAGGCTTGCGCCCGCAAGCATGGCAAGACCGCGTATGGCGTACACGACCGCAAGTATGGCAAACAAGGCTCCGGACGGAATTATACCCGCCCAAAACGAAAACTTAAAATGCCTCTGCAATTTTTTATAGCGGTAATGATTAGCCTTGAAAAGCTCGTCGCGCTTTGACGACATAATATCCCTCCCAATAGGATCAGAAGTTCGGATAATCAAGCATATGCGAGAGAATGGCAATATTTGCCGCCGCTTCCACACAAGGCACCGCTCTCGGTACAACGCAGGGGTCGTGTCTGCCCTTTATCTCCAGGGTTTCGTTTGTCATGGAGCTGATGTTGACGGTCTCCTGCGGTCTTGCGATGGAGGGCGTAGGCTTGAACGCCACTCTGAAAACGATAGGCATACCCGAGGAAATTCCTCCCAAAATGCCTCCGTGATTGTTTGTTCTGGTAAGCACATGACCGTGGTCGTCCACATAGAACTCGTCGTTGTTCTGGCTTCCCAGCATTTCCGCCGCCTGGAAGCCCGCGCCGAACTCTATGCCCTTGACTGCGGGAATGCCGAAAACAAGCTGTGAAATGCTGTTTTCAAGTCCCTCGAAAATTGGCGAGCCTATTCCCGCGGGAACGTTGGTCACCACACATTCTACGATGCCGCCCAGACTGTCCAGACTTTCGCGCGCCTTGGCAATGTCATTGACCATAGCTTCACCCTTTTTATCGTTAAGTACTGGGAATTTCTTGTGCCTGAGCGCAACTATGTCCTCCCGCGAAACGTTGCAGGGGTCAAATTTTTTATCCTTAATGTTGTGTACCTGCAAAATATGCGCGCCCGTGTAGATGCCTCTGCGCTCCAGTATCTGACCGCAGACAGCTCCCGCAAAGCAGAGGGGAGCGGTAAGCCTGCCGGAAAAATGTCCTCCGCCGCGGACGTCGTTGAAGCCCTTGTAGCGGACGGCTCCCGTATAGTCTGCGTGACCGGGGCGGGCAAGCTTGGAAATATTTCCGTAATCCTGTGAATGGGTATCGCTGTTGTTGATGAATGCCGCAATGGGAGTACCGGTAGTATAGCCGTTGTAAATGCCCGAAAGGATATTCGGCATATCGGACTCCCGCCTTTGGGTGGAAGTAGCGTCCTTTTTGGGGGCGCGTCTGTTCATAAAGCAGCGCAACTCCTCGGGGTCGATATGCTCACCTGAGGGAAGTTTGTCAAGAACTACACCGATAGCGGGGCCGTGGGATTCTCCAAAGATAGATATTGTAAGATTGTGATTCCAGAATGAAGACATTTTTTATCAGTCCTTTCCGACAAAGCGGTATAGTGTCCGACGCTTTCTGCGCCGCGGTCAGTTTCTTTCCAGTTCGGCGTTTCCGCCGAGGGACTCAAAGTCCCGCCAGAAATCGGGATAGCTTTTTGCCACGGCTTCCGCGTCCGTAATGGTTATCACACCGTCCGCCATGGTGGAGGCTATCGCCGACGCCATAACTATCCTGTGGTCGTTGCAGCCGTCTATCGTTCCGCCGCGGAAACGGTCTATCGGCTCGATCTCAAGGGAATCGTCGTGAACCGTGACCTTTCCGCCGATATTTCCCAGCGCGGCGGCTATTGCTTCCAGACGGTTGCTTTCCTTTATTTTGAGACGTTTTGCGCCCGTAATGCGGCATACGCCGTCCGCAAAGCAGCCCAGCACCGTAAGTATTGGAACAAGGTCGGGGATATCGGAAACGTCAACGGAAAATGCGGAAAGCTTTTCCGTAACAGCGCTTGCGACGTTTGCGGCGTTTGCGGCGTTTGCGGAGCTTTCATGACCGTTTAATTTATTATACCCCATATTCCGAACAATTTCAAGGATTTTTTTATCACCCTGAACGGAATCCTCGTTAAGGTTGTCGATTTTTATTTCCGAGCCGAGGGCGTTCGCCGCAAAATAGAACGCCGCCTGAGAGTAGTCTCCCTCAACGGAAACGTCTGCGCTGCGGTACTTCTGACCGCCCCTTATGCGGTAAACGGGAAGTCCGTCGCCGTCCTCGCTTTCGTCAATGCTTATGCCGAAGCGTGCCAATGCGGCGATGGTCATGTCGGCATAGGGTTTTGACTCCAGCCTTGAAGCAAGTCTTATCACCGAATTTTCACTGCACAGCGGGAGGGCGAAAAGCAGTCCCGTAATGAACTGGGAGGAAACGTCCCCCTCTAAAACGTACTCGCCGCCTCTCAGCTTGCCGTTCATTGTAAAGGGCATTACCCCGTCTGTTCTGGTAATGACCGTACCGTTTTTTCCCAGCTCCCTTATGTAGGGAGTAATGGGTCTTTCGGGAAGCTTTCCGCTTCCGCGGAACTCACAGGAGCAGCCTAAAGCCGCGGCAATGGGAATGATAAATCTCAATGTAGAGCCGCTTTCACGGCAGTCTATAACCGCCGAGGCGGAGGGACTTTTAATGCCGATGACCGTATAGTCCGTACCCTCGCGGAATATCTTGGCTCCCAGCGCGTTCAGGGCGGCAACGGTAGCGTCGATGTCCTCCGATGCGCTTATGTTGGAAATTTCCGAAACTCCGCCCGCAAGAGCCGCCGCAATGAGCATACGGTGCGAAAAGCTTTTCGAGGAGGGTGCGCTTACCCTGCCTATAAGCTTCGACGGCTTGATCTTAACTTTCATATTATGACCGTTTTCCCGACGGAAAACGCGCCCCCCTTTCCTTAAAACAATGTGGGAATTATTGCTGTTGTTATAATATTTTAAAGCTTAGCCCACAGTCCTGCCGAAGTATTCCGCAAGGCTTCTCACCTTTTTCATTACCTCCGCGAATTTTGCGGGAGTAAGCTGCTGACCGCCGTCGGAAAGCGCGCTCTTGGGGTCGTTGTGGACTTCGATCTCCAGAGCGTCCGCTCCGCAGGCTACCGCAGCCAGAGACATAGGTTCGATAAGGGAAACTATTCCCGTAGCGTGGGACGGGTCGGCACAGACAGGCAGATGGGACTTCTGCTTGAGAAGCGGAATTGCCGACAGATCGAAAGTATTTCTTGTCATAGTTTCAAATGTGCGGATACCTCTTTCACAGAGGATAACATTCATGTTTCCGCCTGCCATGATGTACTCGGCGGACATGAGAAGCTCCTCCAGAGTGTTTGCCAGACCGCGTTTGAGCAATATGGGCTTGTCGCACTCGCCCAGAGCTTTGAGAAGCTTGAAGTTCTGCATATTTCTTGCGCCCACCTGAATAACGTCCACGTCGGCGAAAAGGTCAAGGTCGGCAATGCTCATGATCTCGGTAACTATAGGCAGACCTGTTTCCTCTCTTGCTTTGACTAAAAGCTTTATGCCCTCGCCCTCAAGTCCCTGGAAAGAATAGGGGGAAGTTCTGGGCTTGAACGCGCCGCCGCGAAGCATTGTTGCGCCCGCTTCCTTGCAGGCGATAGCGGTGGTGATTATCTGCTCCTCGTTTTCCACCGAGCAGGGTCCCGCGATTATCTGGAGCGAGCCGTCGCCGATAGTTCTGTTTCTTACGGGAACGGCGGTATCGTCGGGGTGGAACTTGCGGTTTGCGTGCTTGTAGGGCTC
>CAMWVO010000184.1 GCA_947177695.1 uncultured Clostridia bacterium | reverse complement strand
TTTCGGGAGTGGGATACTCCAGTGACCGCGTGCGTGCCCGCGGGAACGGGTATCGCCTGAAATCCGAAATTTGCTTTGAAAATCTCTGTTTCTTCACCGTCCACATAGGCGGTGAAATCCTCGTCATAGGTTATTGCGAAAAATACAAGTTCAGGCTTTTCAAGAGTTATTTCGGCGGTGTAGCTTTCGCCGTCCGTACTGAAGCTGTGAGCTGACCTTTCCGCTCTTGCCGCGCATTCTGCCGCGACTTCGTTTCCGTCAAGAGGACGCGCTTCGCTTTTGTCAGCTTCTTCAAGATATTCGGAAACCGCGGAGACGTCCTCGACTGCAATGGCTTTAAGCATATAGTTCTTTCGCGTCTCCCCGTCAAGGGCGAGAAAATCCTCTTCGGAAATGCAGCTGTCATAACAAAATCCCATCGGAATAAAGTTTGGGTTCTCAAAAATGAGATAATGTCCGTCTGCGGCGTAAAAATCATAATCCCCGTCAATACCTTGAATATTGTAATCTTCTTTGAAATATTCGTCGTCTCTGCCGGGGAAATGGTTGTAGGTGACGATCTCTTTAACGGAAAACAGGCAGTGAGACGCATGATTTTCAGCGATATCATCGCTTGAAATACCTACAGCGCCGCAGTATTCCGCATAATTCGGCGGAACTATGCTGTTAAAGGTATAGGCGGCAGGGATACCCCATATGATGTTTTTGTTTGAAGCGTCGTCGGTTGTAAAAATTCTTTTTCCGTATGCGCTGCTTTCGGTCTGCGGCGTTTCGGTGATGTAAGTGTTTTCCGCTTCGGGGTAGCGCGTTTCCCCCATTCCGAACAGAATAATGCTTTCCGTAAAAGCAAATATCAGCGCGGCGGACGCCGCAAAAGCTTTCAGCGGAAACTGTTCGTCTCTTTTCGCCTTGAACACAAGCAAAGCGGAGACCGCAAGTCCGCCTGCGGTGAGGACTATCTGCGCCCATTTCTGAACATTGCTGTAGTACGCTCCCGTTTTCCATAACGAAAGTTTTTCCATTGGGAACAGAAGTGTAAACGCCGTCAGTACCAGAACAGCCGCTCCGTTTACCGCAATTCCCGTTTTAAAGTATTTCGGCTCGTTTTCAAGAGCGCACGCCGTCATGCAGGCAATTATAAGAGTAGGCGCAAACATCCATCTTGCGTAGTACAGCGAGCTTCCCATGGAAAAAATACTGTTAAGAACAGGTATAAAGGCAAACACCATACAGACGGAAACAAGCCTTGTCTGCCAGCTTTTTCTATTTGCACCTATAAAAGCGAGCATTCCCGATATCCCGAACATCGGAACATACATCGCCTGCGCTGACCATCTTGATCCTGCGGGATAGGTTCCCTCAAAATCGGGAAAGAAGTTAGTATATCCCATAAGATCGGGAGAAATAAATATAGACTGCAATATCCTTGCATAACGCCACGGAGTGTTATAGACCGTCATATCCCGCAGACTGCCGAAGGTATCGCCCAGCCGCGGACTGTTTATCATATAAGCCGCCGCGGGAACAAGCACAAAACCTGCCGCGGCAAGTCCGAGAACCGTTTCGGCAGCAAGGCAGAAAAAATCCCGAAGCGATATGCGGAAGCTTTTATCCGTAAGACGCGTCAAAAAATACACTGTAAGAAATATTGCCTCTATCCCGAAAATATAGTAGTTTGTAAAAGCGCACAGCGTTACCGCTGTGCCGAAGAGACCTCTGCGCTTTTCCGTGACAGCCGTTTCCAGCGATAAAAGAAGCAGCGGAAAGAACACCAGCGCGTCGAGGTAATGATAAATAAACGTTACCATGCAGTACCCCGAAAACGTATAGAGCATTGCACCTGCGGCTGCACAGCCGTCTGTCCTGCAAAAGCGGGATATGTACAGATAGGCGTTCATCGCGCAGAAGCCGAACTTTAAAGCTATCACAAACGGAAGCAGTCCGATTGCCGCGCTTTTTGGAAATATCCTGAATATCAGCGTAAATGGACTGAAAAGGTTGTAGAACGAATACGCGTCAAGATAATCCGTACCCGTGCCTGCGGTAAAGTCAAACTGCGGCAGGGAAAATCCCCCCGCATAGCTTATTGTGAACGGTATCTGCTGAGCATTGAAATCGCCGTAGAAATAAAATATGCCTCCGTTCTGGATCGTGAACGGCAATGCTGCCAGAAGAAAAACCGCAAACCCCACGGCAAATGCTGCCGCGCAGTATTTTCCGGTTTGTTTTTTCGATTTTACAGCAGACGTTGTCATGACAGTTCCCCGCTTTCTTTAAGCAGTCTCCAGAGGGTCGGCTCAAAGGAAAATTCCTCCATAAGAGCTTTTGCTTCGTCAAGGTATTTTTCCCTGCCCCTCGGCGAACCGTCCCGCTTCACCGCGCGTATAAGGATATTTTTCGGAGTATGCTCGAAGTCCACGAACTCTAAAAGCTGAGTCCTGTAGCCGCAGTATTCAAGCAAATTTGCCCGTACCGCGTCGGTGCAGAGGGCTGCTGTACGCTCCTTTATTATGCCGTACCTCGTCAGCAGCGAAAGCCTGTCCGACTTCATCTGACCGTTCAGTTCGTGCTGACAGCAGGGAACGGAAAATATCATGTCCGCGCCGCGCATTACAGCGTTGTGCAGAGCATAGTCCGTCGCCGTGTCGCAGGCGTGGAGGGTCACCACCATGTCAACCTTTCCCTGCTCGGAAGCTCCGCTGATGTCGCCGACCTCAAAGCGGAGGTTTTTATAGCCGTACCTTTCCGCGGCGGCATTGCAGTTTTCGATAACGTCCGCTTTCAGGTCAAGACCAAGCATATCGGTCTCAATGCCGCGTATCTCCGTGAAATAATGATACAGCACAAAGGTCAGATAGGATTTCCCGCAGCCGAAATCAATGACCTTGAGAGGCTTGCCGCCATTCTCAAAGCCACGCTCCCGAAGCGCGTCGTCGATTATTTCCGCAAAGCGGTTTATCTGACGGAATTTTCCGTACATTGGCTTTGCTACTTTGCCCTCCTTGGTGAAAATGCCCATATCAACCAGTGCGGGAAAAGGCTTGTCCTCAGGGATAATATAGTTTTTCGCTTTGTTGTGGGAAAGCTCCGCTTTGGGTTTGCCGCCGTCCGAACGCTTTTTGCTCAGCGTGACAGTGCCTTTTTTGGACACCATAAGACTGTACTCGCAGATGTTTCCCCATGAATTAAGCTGTCCCCATCCCTGCTCTAAAAGCGTCAGGCAGTAACTTCCGGCGGCTTCGTCATCGGGCAGATTTTCGTGAAAGACCTGCTTTTCGGTGTATTTTTCCGCCTGAAAACCGCTTTGCTTTTTCACCAAATTTATTTTTCGGAACTCACTGTCCTTAGGCGGTTTGCTGACAACTATCTTATATGGACTGTCGTCCTCAAAGATTTTTTCAATATATGATGACATATCGCTCATATGCTCACCTCTCCAACCGTTTTCCCATAATGATCTCGTATTCCTCCCCGAAAGGGGTGAAGCCGCCCATATCGCGGTATCCCAGCTTTCGGTAAAAGTGCTGGGACATTTCGTTTGCCTGTGTGGAGGTCATGACCGTGCCGTGACCCTTAGCCGCCGCAAGCTTTTCCCATTCGCGGACAAGAGCCGTTCCAACGCCGTTTCCGCGGTAATCTTCAAGCACGAAAAGCATATTCATAAACGGTATTTCGTCCCAGAAAAAGCCGTACCGAAGCCATCCCGCAAAGCTTTTTCCGCACATTGCAGTCAGCACAAAGCCGTCGGAAACAAGCTTCTCCATTTTCTCCCGCGGGACGTGCCTGTCGAATTTTGCAAGAAATTCCAGATCGTTTGGACAGGCGGGTCTGACGGTTATTTTCACAGTTTCAGACCGCCTTTCGATTTTTCTTTTTCCAGCACGGCATCAAGCTCGTCTATAATGCGGGAAATATTTTCGGGAGTTTTGTCGGTGTAAAGCTCCGCGAAAAGCCTGCCGAGGTTTTCCTTAAAATTATCGGGGAGCAGTTTGCACTTGTCTGTGCATATTTCCGCAAGACGCTTTTCTCCCGGGTGGGTAAGGCGGTTAAGGGCGAAGATAACGTCGTAATAGCTTGCGAGAAATTCCGCTGTACGATGGGTTACCGCGGTATTGTCCCCGCGCTGTACAGCCTTTTTTATTTGCAGGTCGTAGGAGGGGATACAGCCGCTTAAAAGCTGTCTGCCGCGGCGGATAATGTTTTCCCTAAGCTTTTCGGGATAGGGTACGCCGTACTTTTCTTTAAGAGCAGCAAGGCTTCCATTACGGTCGAAGATAATCTCGCTGTTCAGAAGATTGTGCCACATACAGGTGGTGTAGGCGTTTGATGGAACGCACTCAATAACTGTGCGGTACAGACCTTTTTCAAAATCGTCCATGTCCCTGTAAATTATATCAATGGGAATGCCGTCATTCATAATGCAGTTGTCCTCATGTTCCCAGTAGCGGTTTCCTATCTCGGTAACGCGGCAGTATTCCGACAGCATATCCCTGCGCTTTGTTTCGGGGATATCCTCCGAAACGTAGACGTACACATCGTAATCCGAAGACCTGTCGCTCAGTCCCGTTGACCGCGACCCGCCGAGTGCAATGGCTTCCGTTTGAGGAAACGCTTTGAGACCGTTAAAAATTTTATCTGTATCGTTCATATTAGTTTTCCTTTCGGCAGTTAATTGACCTGTAAATCAATTATACCACAGACGGAAAATTACGTCAAGGAAAGTATAACCGAAACTCAGTGATCAATTTTCGGTTCGGTATTAAATTTTGATTTAACGGACTAACTGTCTGAACGCTCAGGCGGCGAAGCCGCCTATGGAAAAGTTTCGCCCGCCTTTTCAAAGGCGGCAGAAGTCCAGAGGGCGGAGCCCTTTGGTCGCCGTCCGCAGACGGCGAAATTCCCTTTCCTGCGCCCGCAGGCGCATATCGTTTAAAACGGTGAAAGGGGTGAGAAATGCGACAGCATTTCGAGGGGGAGCGGACACGA
>CAMWVO010000183.1 GCA_947177695.1 uncultured Clostridia bacterium | reverse complement strand
CGTATATATTGTTTGAATTTATTTTAAGCAATAAAATAAAAATTATTCACGAAAGCGAGAGATGTTTTATGGCAATGTATGATGTTACCCCGGAACAAATGCGTAATATTGCGTCGCGCATTGATACTTTAGCAGGCGAATATCAAAATCTGTACAACAATAATCTTTTCCAATCGCTTGTCAGCGGCGAACTGGCGGAAGCGTATAAGGGAACAGATGCACAGACTTTGACAGACAGAATAAAAAGTTACCAGATCCCGTTTGACGCGATGACAACACAAATCAAGGAATATGCTAATTTCCTTCGTGCAGCAGCGACATCATATGAAAACGAACGCGACGCGCTGGCGCAGGAAGCGGTAAACATAGGCAGACAATAATTTATGGGAGGTTAAAACTATGGCATCAAATTTTGAACAGCATATTGATACCGAAAAGCTGAACCAGATTGCAAATCAACTCAGAGGTATCAAAAACGATATGGATAATAAAGTAGAGGAAATCAACTCTGTGGTCAACACTCTTGAATCTGACTCGGCATATCAGAGCGCAGAGTCAGAAAAATTCAAAACAACATTCAGGAAATTCCAACAGACGATTCAAATGGAGTTTGATAAAGATATGGACGCATTTGCCGTTTTTATGGAAAAAGTCAGCACACAGCATGTCCAGCTTGCAGCAACCATTTCAGCAAATATTGATACGCAGCTTGAAAGCAAGACTAATACAACTGCAAGCAAATTTAACAGTTAAATTTTTATAATGGCTTATGTCTTTGCCGAATTACGCCGAGGCATAAGCCGCTAATAATTTGGGGAGATATATATGAAAAGACGGTTATCTTTTGTAACTGCGTGCGCATTGATAATGACATTTGTTTTATCGTTGTTTTCCGGATGCAGTATCAATGCAAATGCAGCAGATAAAATGATTGTTTCCGAATGGCTTTATCTTATAAATCAGAAATTTGGGTTCAGTGAATATACAGAATCAGAGCCGTACATAGCAAATATCACATCGGGAAATGAAAGCTTTGACGACGTTCAGACTGCATTTGAATACGCGGTTCTTCCGGAGGGATATACGGCGCTTGATCTTGATGAAGAACTGACCAGAGAGTTTTGCGCTCTTACTTTGGCAGGAGCCATTTATTTGCCTAATACAAAAGAACTTAGCATTGCTGACTATGATAAGCTTATGTTTCCGGAATCTGTTGCGACTGTTATAAACGAGGGGATTATGGAGCTTGATGATAATGGAAATTTCAATCCCAATAAAAATATAGAATATGACTATGCTGTTGAGGCGCTTGAAAGAGCTTATTATTCGTGGACTAATCACAAATTTGAAAGCAAAGCAAATTTTGAATGTGTTGACAACTTTATTGATTTTAGCGGAATATCAACGTTGTCTGTTACAGATAACGGAAATATGATCATGGATAATGAATATATTAAGAATCAGGAAGAATGGCTTGAAATCAATAATTTTAGCTATGACGAAGCTTCCGGAAGTATAAATTTAAACAATATCAGTGATAAAGGCATAGCAGCAGGAAGCATAATTTCTTTGCCTGCCGCACTTGAATATCCAACAGGTCTGTATCTTAAAGTTGACAGTATAATTGATAATGAAGACGGCAGCAGCACTTTGCTCACATCTGATGCGGACATTGATGAGTTGTTTGAAAATGGTTTTGAATTTCAGGAATCTACCGCATTTGATGCTCAGAAAGCAATAATATATGACGGCGCCGGGAATCTTATAAGCGCCGGTAAATTTGCGGATAATGATAATGAATATCTTGCTGCACCTATGAGAAACGAAAAATCCGGCAGTGCAAAATTAAATTATAATAATTCATTTTCGCTCGGAAAAGGAATAAACGCAGCCGTTAAGGCAGAAGGCGACAGCGTTTCTGTTGATATAAGCTTAAGCAATTCGGGCTCGGCTCACAGCAAAATCAACACAAGCTCATCTCAAAGCTTAACTTATACAAAGGTCTTTTCCGGAATTTCATATGATTATGATCTTACAATTAATCCTTTTGATAATATCAGTTATCAAAAAGCAGTGCTGACATATGACGTTACTGATATAATAACATATAAAGGAAAAGTTTCCGGTAACGGTTCCAAAGAATGGGATCTTGCCAATACCGCGGTAAAGGACGCTGTGAAGCAGATATCGGATACGTCTTCAGAACCGTTGACCGGCAGTAAAGAAGTGGCAAATATAACTGTGATAGGGAACGGAGCCGTATCGATCAAGCTTGTTATAGAAATTCATTTTTCTGTTGACGGACAAATTGAGATAACAATGGGTTATGACAATGCACAGCTTGGCATTGAGGTACGCAATTGGAAACCTGTAATAATTTCAAATCAAGGACAAAAGCGTACTCCCGCCATTAACGGAACATTGAACGCTGAATTGACAGCTACTCTTAATATAGGAGCCTATTTAGGAAAACATAACATTATTGATGTTGAGGGTGAGATCGGTGCGGGTCTCGATATGGCTGCCGTTATGAATGAGGTTACACCTGAACACCGGGTAATAACGCATTCCGATGCAGGACCTGCGGCGTATTCTGTTATGAAAAATCTGAATGCGGCTTCGGCGGACAATGAAAAATCTGAACTTTTGTTATGTGTTGATCTGCATATATATCCGATCGCGTCTGTATCGGCTATAACATCAAGCTGTGAAGTTTATAAAAAAGGACATAAAATTTTCGGCGTAGATACATTATCAAAAAGTTTCTTGAATAAAGACAGCAAACCAATATATAAAGGACATTCGGAAATTGATAAGACAGGACTTAAGATTATCGAATGTACAGTAAAGGAATTAGTTGAAGACGGAGTAGAATATGGGGATCATATAGAGTTCAGTCCGTCAGAAGACTTGGTTATGGACATAGGCGACGAAGCAAAATTTGTGATTACAATGCTTCCCGAAACCGAAAAGAAACGCTATGCTCTTGAAGATATAGTTGTTGAAAGCAGCGACAATGAGATCGTACTTACAAGAACAAGCTTTAAAACAAATTATATTAACGGCAATATACACGAATCATCATCCGGAAGAATCAAATCGGGCGGAGGAAAGTCTTTTGGTGATAACGAAGATGATGAAAATACACCTGATTTTTACATAATATCAGCTGCCGCAGGAGATGCTGTCGTAACTGTACGGACAAGAGATAATCTGTTCCATAATGAAATCAATGTGCATGTAAATACTCCCGAAGAAAGCTCTAATCCTACGATCAGCTTAATAACATATTCTGCTTCGGTGGCTCTTGATGACAGTATAACGCTTTCTATGTCATACATTCCGAACGGCAAAGATGAAACATGCGTATTTTGGGAATGTGATGATGAAAGTGTAGCGACAGTTAATCCTATTACCGGAAAAATATTCGGCGTATCTGAGGGGTACTGCACAGTCAAAGCATATATTCCGGGATATGAAGACAGTGAAGTATATTGTCTTATTACGGTAACAGAAAACTATACGTCAACAAACATTTCCGATAATTATTTTGAAAATCCAAAGTCATGGATAAAAATTGACGGACAGCCTGTAACCGTATTAAAAAAGGTCTAATAAAGCTGCGAAAGCAAAGCTATAATATATCCGGCTTCAACAAACGGCAGGAATGCAAAACGTTTGCTGAAGTCGGGAAGCTTTGCGGCAAACTTTGAGATCAATGCGTATACAATTCCTGATATGCACGCGATTATAACCGATACGACTGTTGTTTCAATCCCGAAAAAAAACGTCAGAGCGCAAATCATTTTAATATCTCCGCCGCCTATTGTTTTTTTGCTTGTAATTATTAAAATCAAAAATATAATTAAAATTATTGCAATTGAAAATATCATATAGACAATATTTTGCGGCTTAATAAGTCCAACGGCAATAATTATTATTGGGAAAATATCATCTGATCGGTGCCGAATTATATCGTTAACACTGCAAATATGCAATAAGGATAGAACGGAAAATGTTTTTACACAATTCAGCATATCCAATTTGTTAAAGATCAATATTGAAATTATAACCGAGAATATAACAGCCGAGATAATGGGAAAAAATAATTTATCCCGCTTGGTTTTGAAATATACAGCATTTACAGCGGCTGATGCAGCTGTGGAAACAGCAGTAAAAACGATCATTGTGAAACAACCTCTATGTATTATTTTATTAAATTATAATACATAGATCGTATAAAATCAAGTAGTAATTTAAATAATGAGGTGTCTGTATGAATAAAAAAATAATAGCAATAATAATTACTGCGGTTATATGTCTTGCTCTCACTGCAGGCGGGATCATAATAGTTAAAACAAACAGAGACAGTTATGACAATGCTCCTAATGAAACAAATACAACTAATGAGACTATAATTGCTTCAAGCACAGGAAGCGATAATATTATTTTTGAAACAGACATTTTTTCTGAAAATACAGCTAATGCCTCAGAAAATAACAATGACGAAAATGATCGGATCGTTACGGTACAGACAAGCGAGACAACAAACAATAACATATATGTTGAGGAAGACAGTATTATATCCGGAGGTAATTTTTCATGGAGGTAATGAAAAGGACAATATCTTTTTTAATAGTAATGATATTTATTTTCTATGCATTTGATATTGAAGTTTATGCTAACACTATTTCGTCAGGCGGCATTGTGACCGATACCGTTACTTTATCCAACGGAGAAAGTTTTCAATATGTTAAAAGCATTACAAGTCAAAGAGCAGGGGGTGAATTTAATGCAGCACATCAGGGATACAGAATATCACTTATGGAAGAAACAGAAGTTCCAGGCGGCGGAGATCATGCCGAATGTGCTGTTGCGGTAAGATGTATTTTAGATTTAGTAAATTCCGAATCAGACCCTACTTTCCTTTCAGATTACAGCTGTACCGCTTCATATGGCTTTAAAAATAATAAAAGGTATGATATAAGCG
>CAMWVO010000182.1 GCA_947177695.1 uncultured Clostridia bacterium | reverse complement strand
TCGCCGCACTGTGAGGTACAGGATCGGCACGTGTCTCCGGTTCAGGCGCTGGATCGGTAGCCGGTGGTGGCTCTGGAGCTGGCGCAGGAGCGGGCGCAGGCGCAGGCGCAGGAGCGGGTGCAGGCGCAGGCTTCGGTGCCGGTGCAGGAGCGGGTGCCGGCTCAGGCTTCGGCTCGGAAACCGGTGCGGGCTTCGGTGCGGCTTCGGGAGCGGGAGCTGCGCTTGACTGCGGCTTTATCATGTCCTTATAGCCGCTTGTCATGCTTTCAAACTCGTCGTCCTGAGCCTTGCGGCGCGCTTCGATGTCTTTCAGCTTGCGTCCGTTTTCAAGCTCGCGCTTCTGTTCAAGCTTGGCGTCATATTCCGCCTTTGCATCGTTGACAGCCTGTACTATCTTTTCCTTATCGCTTTCCTCAAATTTTGGAAGGATTATCCTGCGGCTTGTTTTGCCGTTGGTATTGTCGTCTCCGCACTGGATATAGATAGGAGCTATCTTATTGCTGTTGTTGATGTATATTTTCGTGATCTCGTCAAAGCTGCAGGTAAATCCCTTGTAGACAGGGTCTCCCTCGTTTATTCCCGTACGGATACAGATAAATCCCTTGCCGTATACGTGCTGCGGCGTAACGGTGATCGTGATATCCTGCGGCTTCGCAAGCATATTTTCTCTGTACACAGTCTCAAAGTAAGCAAGCTTTTTCTCGCTGTAGATGGCAGCCTGGTTATCCCCTGAGACCTGCTTTTCGGGACGGTTGTCAAATTTTTCCTTTCCGTCCTCAATAGCCTTTATGATCTCGTCCTTATTGTTAAAGCCTGGCAAAATTATTCTCCGCTGGTTCATAACACCGGTAGAGCTGTCGGCACACTGAACATACACGGGCTGAAGCTTGTTATTCAGATTTATGTATACCTTTGTAATAATATCAAAGCTGCACTCAAAACTTGAATAAAACATATCGTCTTCTTTAGTGCCTATCTGATCGCAGATAAAGGCAGTGCCGTAAATTCCGTCCTCAGTGACGAAAACCTTGATATTCTGCGGTTTTGAGATTACATTTTCCTTATAAACCGTTTCAAAAGAAGCAAGCAATTTTGCATTAGAGCTGCTTACCTGATTATCCATTGACAAACACCACTTTCGTATAATATTACGGAACAAACCCTATAAACGGATCTATTTACATCGCTTTTGACAGCTATAGTAATATTATAACATAAATTCTTAAAATAGTCAAACATTATTAACAGAGCCATACATAAAATTTTAACAAGATTTTTTTAACGATATGCACAATCCAACACAAAAAGCGCGGACAGAAAGGCTCTAAACCGACCGCGAAATCTGTCCGCGTTTATGATCATTAAGTTACTTGATACCCTCGATAGCCTTTACGGCGTAATCGAGGAAATCACACGAAAAGTCCTCGATAAGACCCATATCGCACTGGTGAGTGATATCGGGAGAAATGGGAATATGTCCCAGAAGAGGAATGCCGTTTTCCTCGCAGACCGCGTCGATATGGCTTTCGCCGTAAATATAAATCTTCTTGCCGCAGTCGGGACACTGCACATAGCTCATATTTTCAACCACTCCCACAATGGGAATGTTCATCATATTAGCCATGCTGACCGCCTTGTTTACGATCATTGCAACCAGATCCTGCGGCGAGGACACGATCACCGCGCCGTCCAGAGGGATAGACTGGAAAACTGTCAGCGGAACATCGCCTGTTCCCGGAGGCATATCAACAAACATATAGTCTATGTCG
Source organism: uncultured Clostridia bacterium (assembly GCA_947177695.1). Taxonomy (GTDB): domain Bacteria; phylum Bacillota; class Clostridia; order Oscillospirales; family Ruminococcaceae; genus RGIG8773. The sequence continues at coordinate 3,231 of CAMWVO010000182.1, read as the reverse complement.
CCCCAGATAACGTCCGTCCAGAACTGCTTTACCACACCCGCGATTATAGGACCGCGCCAGATAACGGGGTCTCCGGGGTTTTCGAGAAGAAGATTTACGGACATGATCTTTGTACCGCCGCAGGATACCGCAGGGAGGATACCATCGTTTGTACCCTTTGCTCTGCCGCCGACGCCGAACATCTTCGGGATAGACGGACCTGTTATATCAGCGTCCATAACAGCGGTCTTGAAGCCCTTGCGCGCAAAAAGAGTTGCAAGCATACCCGTAACAAGGGATTTGCCTACGCCGCCCTTGCCGCTTACAACGCCGATGACCTTTCCCACCTTGCTCTGGGAGTTTACCTGTTCGATCAGGCTCTGAGGCTCGGTTCTGCTGCCGCAGTTTTCACCGCATGAAGAACAGTCGTGTGTACATTCGCTCATCTTATCATTTCCTTTCGGCATAAATCATAAATAGTTATAAAAAATATTATACACCAATTTTTCCCGAATGTCAACGGTAAAATACTGTTTGCCCCGATTTATCTTATTTCAGCACGATACTGCCGACCGGAAAGTGTTCGTACAGCTTCTGTCCGCCGAAAACCTCTTTGACTATACCCGATAAAACAAAAGATACATTTTTTCGGAGGATATATAAAAAACAGTGGACATTTTTCCGCAAATAATGTATAATATATATAATTAACCCCGTAAACCGTCACGAAACGGCAAAAAAGCACGGCCGCCGGAATTGCTTCCGCCGACCGCTGCTACAGAAAGGATATAACGTTTATGGCAGTAAATTTCATAGGAGTTACCGAAATAAACAGGGGACTTTCCGCGGACACCGCGGGATATATCGAAAAGTGCGAAAATATCTATCACCAGCGGCTTGCGGAGGCTGCCGAGAAAATATGCCTTGACGCAAAAGAGCGTCCGTTGGTATTGCTTTCGGGACCGTCCGGTTCGGGCAAAACCACAAGCGCGCTCCGTATCGGAAAGCGTATCCGCGAGCGCGGAAAGAAAGTCCATATCATTTCCATGGATGATTATTTTCTCCCTGCGGACGCGCCGTCCATAAGAGATATACCCCTTGACGAAAACGGCAGAGTAGACCTTGAATCCCCGCTGAGAATGGATATCCCGCTCTTTTCCGAGCATCTGGAAAAGCTTTTCCGCTGTGAGCCCATATCTGTGCCGAAATTTAACTTCAAGACCCAGAGCCGCGTTTTCGGCGAGCCGCTTTGCAGACAAAAGGACGAGATCATCATTATCGAGGGTATCCACGCCCTTAACCCGCAGGTCACGGGAGATACCGACGATTTCACAAACTGCGTGTACGTCAGCGTCCGCACCCGTATTGTCTCGGACAACGACACAGTGCTGCATCCGCGCACGATACGCCTTATGCGCCGTCTCTGCCGCGACAAGCTTTTCCGCGGACGGAGCGCTGAGGACGTTTTTGCAATGCTCCCGGGCGTGACCCGCGGCGAGGACTTATACATAATGCCCCACAAGAGCCGCGCCCATTTTGACATAGACACATTCCTTGCCTACGAGCCGTCGGTCTACAGGGCAATGCTCCTGCCTGAGCTTGAAAAAGCCGCGGAAACAGGCTGCTTCGGCGAGGACTGCGGCGCGCTCATACGCACCATGAGCAGACTTGCTCCCGCGGATATGGAAAGCGTTCCCGCCGATTCCCTTGTAAGGGAATTTATCGGAGGCAGCAGCTTCAGCTATTGAGTTTTTTCCATTGCCGCCGTCTTTTCCTCCTCGCACTTTTTCGCGTACTGCATTGAGTGGAAATTATACATTCTTGCAAGCTTGTTCCATGTTTTGTAGTCAACCTCGCCGCTGTTGCTTTCCCCTGTCACGGTCTGCATATTTTTAACGGCGTCAGCGGTCTTTTTTCCGTAAACGCCGTCCACCGTTACCGAGTCAACGTTTGAATAGTACTCCGCAATGGTGTTCAGCATTGCCTGCAAAATATAGACGGTATAGTTTTTTTCGCCCTCGCTTATGGAGTACGCCGAATCGGGAAAAGGCGTTATCGCTGCGCTTTCGGCAAAATATTCCTGAACGGCGAGATACACCTCGAAAAGCAGCTCCCATGTAGCGCGGTCGACCGTCCCCGTCACGGGAAGCCCGTATTCTTTCTGGAACGCCCTTACCGCCTCCGCCGTCTTATCGTCGTAAACTCCTGTGGGTATCACCGTCGGAATATTTCCGTTGGCTTGGGATATCGTTCTCAGGTATTTCTGGATCTCCGAGATGTGCGCTTTTTTTTCTTCTTCTGTATATGCCATCTTACACGCCCGCTTTCTATTCTATAATATATCCGGGGTACTGTCCCGGCTGCTTTACATACCCGAATCTGAGGTCGGAGTAAACGTCCGATATGGCATCCCATGCGCCGGGTCCCACAGATCCTGTGACCTGAAGCCCGAACTGCTTCTGGAACTCGGTCACGGCGTTTCTTGTGATAGGACCGTAATATCCTGTCGCGCTTACGTCGGGTATGTTGGGATAGGTCTTATGGATATAGGAAAGATACTCCTGAAGCACCTTTACATATGGACTGGTCATTCCCTCGGTGAGTACCGTTCCGGGGAACAGCACGGCGTTTTCTCCCTCCGTGTTTATGGGGACGTTCTCGACTATTCCCGCATAGGCGCGGTAAAGATCGTCCCATGTGCGCTCGTCTACCGTTCCCGTCTGGGGAAGTCCGAATACCTGCTGGAAAGAACGCACCGAGTTTGCGGTCTGCTCGTCGTAGACCCCCGTGCTTTCAACAGGCAGCACGTTCTTGTAGTACGCGCCGATAACTTCAAGGTAGTACTGAATGTACTGGGTGGGGAAGCCTGTTGTGCCGATACCTACGGGTACGGTGAACTGTTCGGGAAGCTCCTGGAGAGTAAGTCCCTCGGAGTTCAGCTGGGACAGCTTCTTTACGCTGGTGTAGATATAGTTTATCTTGTACCATGTGGCTTTGTCCACAACGCCTGTCTGGGGAAGATTGAATATCCTCTGGAACTCCCGCACCGCGTCGGCGGTCTTGTCGTCGTAGGTAACGTCAACAGGGTATATTTTCGGTATGGCAGGATAGTTTGTGGATATCCTGTTAAGCTGTATCTCGATACGGTTCACGTCCGTACCGCCGGAACCTATCGTCAGTGGCGTGCCCGGATAGGTGGGTATATTCGGTCTTATCGGAGCAGTCAAAATATTAATATCATCTCCGTAATAA
>CAMWVO010000181.1 GCA_947177695.1 uncultured Clostridia bacterium | reverse complement strand
CATCGCTCACAACGTCATTTTTACCAAATATAAACAGCACCGCCGCAGCTGCAAGGACAACTGCAATTACAGCAATAATAATTATTTTTTTCATTAAAACATCTCCCCTTTGAACGTTAAACACTGTAGCTTTAATTAATTATATCATGCCATTATTTGAATGTCAACCGCTTTTAAATTTTCAGCGCACGTTCTTATAAATGGAAAAATAAGTTGAATTTATCCTGATTATAGTGTATAATATTGCAGTGAACAAAACCGTCTGTAATTTTTAGATATAGATTTTTGAAAGGAAGATAAAAATGTCAGGACGCACAAAAACCGAGACCGAGGGAGTAACTCTCCTCGGAAACCAAAAGACAAAATATCCCACGGACTACGCTCCCGAAGTGCTGGAGACCTTTATCAACAAGCACCCCGACAACGACTATTTCGTGAAATTTAACTGCCCCGAATTTACAAGCCTTTGCCCAATAACGGGACAGCCCGACTTTGCGGCGGTGTATATTTCCTACGTCCCCGCGGAAAGAATGGTGGAAAGCAAGTCCCTGAAGCTTTATCTCTACAGCTTCCGCAACCACGGAGACTTTCACGAGGACTGCATGAACATCATTATGAAAGACCTGATAAAGCTTATGGATCCCAAATATATCGAGGTCTGGGGAAAATTCACTCCACGCGGGGGAATTTCCATCGACCCCTACTGCAACTACGGCAAAAAGGGTACAATGTGGGAGCAGGTTGCAGTTGACCGTCTTACCCACCACGACCTGTACCCCGAAAAAATTGATAACAGGTAAGGAGCATTTTTATGAATTACGGAATAATTTTCGATCTGGACGGAACATTATGGGACTCCTCGGAGCAGGTCGCCGTCTCTTGGAGCGAGGCTCTGGCGCGCCGTCCCGAAACGGACAGGCAGGTCACAGGCGAGGATATGCGCGGCTTTATGGGAAAAACCATGGAGACCATCGCCGCCCTTATGCTTCCCGAGCTTGAACCGTCCCTGCGTATTGAGATAATGCACGAGTGCGAACGTGTGGAGCAGGATTACCTCTTAGAGCACGGCGGGGTGCTGTTCCCCGACCTTGAAAAGGAGCTTGAACGCCTCTGCGGTCTTGGAAAACTGTTTATCGTCAGCAACTGTCAGAGCGGCTACATCGAGACCTTTCTGGAGTACCACAAGCTTGACAAATATTTTGCCGACTTTGAGTGTCCCGGCGGAACGGGATTTGCAAAGGCGGAAAATATCCGCATTGTCATGGAGCGGAACAAGCTGGACAAGGCGGTCTATGTGGGGGACACGCAGGGAGACCTTGACGCGTCCGACTCCGCGGGAGTACCATTTATCCACGCGGCTTACGGCTTCGGAAGCGTTGACAGGGACGTCCCCGCGGTAAAAAGCTTTTCCGAGATTTATGACGCAGCTAAAAATATCCTCGGAGTATAAAAATAGCATAAATTTACAAAAAGTTACCGAAAGGAATTGATATTATGATAACAAGCAAACAAAGATCAAAGCTGAAAAGCATTGCAATGACCGAGGACACCATTTTGCAGGTTGGAAAAAACGGTATAATAGACACGCTGGTAGTCCAGGTGTCTGACGCCCTCAAAGCGCGGGAGCTTATCAAAATGAAAGTCCAGGATGGCTGTATGCTGTCCCCTGCCGAGGCTGCGGAGGAGCTTGCGGAAAAAACCAAATCCGAGGTAGTACAGGTAATCGGAAACAAGTTTGTGCTGTTCAAGCGCAATCCACAAAATCCCAAAATTGACCTCAAAGTCAAGTAATGCGCAGGGCGATATTCGGGGGCAGCTTCGACCCCGTTCACAATGGACACGTCGGTCTCGCTTCGGAGCTTCAGAAAGCCCTGCGGCTTGACGAGGTAATCGTCATGCCAACGGGAATTTCCCCGTTCAAAAAGGATCTAAAACGCCGTCCCGCAGACGGTGCGGACAGGCTTGAAATGTGCCGTCTCGCCTTTGCGGATATGCCCTTTGTGACTGTAAGCGACTACGAGGTATTGCAGGGCGGCGTAAGCTATACGGTGGACACGGTGCGGCATTTTCAGGGTCTGTACCCTGATGACGAGCTTTTCCTGCTTGTGGGCGGGGATATGCTCATGTCCTTTGACAGATGGAGAAGCTGGCAGGAAATACTTTCCATGTGCGGACTTGCGGCGGTTTCCCGCGAGCAAAACGGCGCGGACACGGAAAATCTTGAAAAAAAAGCGGCTGAACTCCGCAGTTTCGGAGAGGTAATTTTTGTAAAAACAGAGCCGCTGGAAATTTCTTCTACGGAAATTCGTGAAAAAATTTTAAAAAATTGTGATTTATCTTGCTATGTTCCGCAAAATGTAGTAAAATATATATTGGAAAATAATCTTTACCGGGAATAATACCGTCCCGCCCGTACTGCGGACAAGTCTTCTGCGGTACGTGCAGAGAATTTGTAAGGAGAAATGTCTATGTATTCCGCTGCCGAACTTACCGATATCCTCAGTATCAGGCTTTCCAAAAAACGTTTCCAGCACAGTCTGAACGTTGCCGAGGAAGCCGAAAAGCTGGCGGAGAGGTACAACTACCACTCGCCCGAAAAGGCGTATCTGACAGGACTTCTTCACGACATCTGCAAGGAGATACCCAAGGAGGAACAGCTTATAATGGCGAAAAAATCCACGCTGGACGTTTCGCCTGTGGAGCTTGTAACCCCTCCGCTTTATCATGCCATAGCGGGAGCGTGGTACGCCGAGAACGTGCTGAACGTCCATGACGAGGACATTCTCAACGCGGTGCGGTACCATACGGTAGGCAGGGCTGGCATGAGCCGTCTGGAGGAAATTATTTACATTGCCGACCTTATCTCGGCGGACAGGAACTACAAGGACGTGAACAAAATGCGGAAATACGCCTACCAAAGCATTGAAAAAACCATGCTGGAGGCGCTGAGGTTTTCTGTTGCGGACGTGGTGGCGAAAGGATCTATGCTTCCGCACCACACCATTGAGGCGTACAACCGGTACATCTCGGAAAAGAAAAAAGAAAGGACGGAGATATGATGACGCAAGAGGAGCTTCTGAAAGCTGCTGTGAAGATACTTGACAGCAAAAAGGCGGAGGATATACGCGTAATAGGAATAGGCGACCTGACAATTATCGCGGACTACTTTATTATCGCGGACGGCACTTCCTCCACTCATACCAAATCCTTGGCGGACGAGCTTGAATTTCGTCTCAAAGAAATGGGCAGAGAGCCGAGGCAGGTACAGGGAAACAACGGTTCAAACTGGATCGTGCTCGATTATTCGGACGTTGTGGTACACATTTTCTATAAGGAAACAAGGGATTTCTATAATCTGGAAAGACTTTGGAGCGACGGTCACGACGTTGACATAAAACAATATTTGGAGTGATCGAAATGGCTTTGTCGGAAAGCGCGGAAAAAGGCAGGACGGCGGCTTCCTGGGCGGCTTTGTTCTTCGGGACGGGCGCGGTACTGTCGCTGCTGACGCTTAATATACCGCTGGCTCTGATAGGCTTCTGGGCGGCGAACGGCATAAAAAAGGGAAATCCCGCGGCGCGTAACATAGGCATACTGCTTCGTATCGCGGACATGATCTTTATGCTGATAATCAGGTATGCGGTCAAAACCGTGGGCGCACCGGAGCTGCTGAATACTATTGTCACCGCTGCTGCGTGTCTTGCGGCGTTTATAGATATCCTGTCGCTTATTGTACTTATCGGGAATAAAAATCTTAAACAGTATCTTCGTGAAATGAGCGGCACAGAGTCCGGCAAGGATTGAATAAAAATACGCAAAAATATGCAAAGGAATGATCATAATGGAAAAATACGACTATTCGTCCATTGAGAAAAAATGGCAGAACTACTGGGAGGAACACGGCACCTTTAAGGCGGAAACAGGCAGCAAAAAGCCTAAGTTCTACGCCCTTGTTGAGTTCCCATACCCCTCGGGAGCGGGCATGCACGTTGGTCACATCAAAGCTTATTCGGGACTTGAAGTTGTCAGCCGCAAACGCCGTCTGGAGGGTTACAACGTTCTGTTCCCCATAGGCTTTGACGCATACGGTCTGCCTACCGAGAACACAGCAATGAAAACAGGCGTACACCCGAGGATCGTTACAGACAACAATATCGCAAAGTTCACAAATCAGCTTAAACGGGTGGGATTTTCCTTTGACTGGTCAAGGGTCATCGACACCACAGATGAAAAGTACTACAGATGGACCCAGTGGATATTCCTGAAAATGTTCGAGAACGGTCTTGTTTTCAGAGACAAAACGCTGGTAAACTACTGCCCCAGCTGTAAGGTTGTTCTTTCCAACGAGGACTCTCAGGGCGGCAAGTGCGACATCTGCCACAGCGATATCGTGCAGAAAACCAAGGAGGTATGGTATCTCCGCATTACCGAGTACGCGGACAAGCTTTTGCAGGGTCTGGACGAGGTAAACTATCTGCCGAATATCCGTCTCCAGCAGGAGAACTGGATAGGCAAGTCCACAGGCGCGTTTGTAAATTTTTCCATTAAGGAGAACGGCGAGCAGCTCCGCATTTACACCACTCGTCCCGATACGCTTTACGGTGTAACGTTTATGGTAATCGCTCCCGAACACCCCATTATTGAAAAGTACAGAGACAGCATTGCAAATATTGACGCTCTCGACGCCTATAAAGCCGAGTGCGCCAAAAAGAGCGAGTTTGAGCGCACGCAGCTTGTCAAGGACAAAACCGGCGTTAAGATAGACGGTCTGACAGCTATAAATCCCGTTACCGAAAAGGAAGTTCCCATCTATATTTCCGACTACGTTATGATGGGCTACGGAACGGGCGCGATTATGGCTGTTCCCGCACATGATACCCGCGACTACGAGTTTGCCAAGAAGTTCGGCATTGACATTATCGAGGTAATCAAGGGCGGAGACATTTCCAAGGAAGCCTACACGGGCGACGGCGAAATGGTAAACTCGGGCGCGCTCAACGGC
>CAMWVO010000180.1 GCA_947177695.1 uncultured Clostridia bacterium | reverse complement strand
CAAATTCGGAATATTCAACAAAAATTATTTTTACTGTTTATTTTCTTAAAAATATGTGATATAATAATGAATAATAATTATACATTTGTTAAACACATCACAAAGTCAATTTTACTGCAGTCAAAGTCATACAGGGAGGAATACATATGCCTGATCACGTTAAAGATGTTTACAGAACCATACTCGAACGCACCGCAAGAAGTCTTGAAGCAAACAATATGAAATGCTTTATCGCCGAGACAAAAGCGGACGTCCTCCCAATCGTAAAGGAGCTTTTAAGGTCGGGCGAGACCGTTTCCTGCGGCGGCTCAATGTCCCTTGCCGAGACGGGTGTTGCGGAGCTGCTTCGGTCGGGCGCTTATGATTTTCTCGACAGGACGGGGAAAAGTCCCGAGGAAGCCGAGGAGATTTACCGCCGCGCATTTTCCGCGGACAGCTACCTTACAAGCGCAAACGCAATTACCGAAAACGGCGAGCTTTACAACGTGGACGGAAACAGCAACCGCGTTGCGGCGATATGCTTCGGTCCTAAATCCGTTATCGTTGTGGCGGGCAGGAACAAAGTCGTTCCCACGCTGGAGGACGCCGTTACACGTGTAAAACGTCTTGCCGCACCCATGAACACCGCAAGGCTCGGCTGCGAGACCTACTGCAAGAGCAAGGGCGAGTGTATGTCCCTGGCTTCGGGCGGCTGCGCGGGCATGACCGACGGCTGCAAAAGCGACGCGCGGATATGCTGTTCCTTTGTGGTATCGGCTTATCAGCGCGTAAAGGACAGGATAAAGGTAATTCTTGTAAACGAAGAACTGGGCTTTTGACGTTCACAAAAATTTTACATTCATACAAAAATTGCACCCGATATATAATTTTTGTATGAAATTATCTGAAATTTATTAATTGTCAAAGCTTAAAAATTACTGTATAATTAAATCAGCATCAAGGTTTGTTAACCCTTGACTCTCTCTCTTAAAATATTTTTTATTAAAAAAGCGGACATTTGCTCGATGTCCGTTTTTTATTTTGCAAAAAAACCGCGCTAAAGTTTTTGGATTTTCTGCCAATATATAAGTGAAAAGCTATGAGCAAACTGAACAGGCAGGAAATTTTTTGTGCGGAAAATTGAAAAAAGTACTTGAAATCCAAATATTAATGTGGTATAATATAGTCGGAGAATAATTTGTTAAGGAGCTTGCCTTTTATGGCTGAACTGGTTTACAACGAAAAAGGCAGACTGCTTTTTACGGAAGAAATGCGGAGGGACTATACTATCCTCATTCCGCAGATGCTGCCCGTGCATTTTACCTTTCTGGAAAAGATCTTCAATAACCACGGCTACAAGGTCAAGCTGCTCACAAGCACAGGACGCAAAATCGTGGACGAGGGTCTGCGGAACGTTCATAACGACACCTGCTACCCAGCTCTGCTGGTCATCGGTCAGATGATGGACGCCCTCAAATCGGGCGAGTACGACCTGAACAAGACCGCGCTGATGATAACCCAGACAGGCGGCGGCTGCCGCGCTTCCAACTACATAAATCTTCTCCGCAAGGCTCTTAAAAATAACGGCATGGAGCAAGTCCCCGTTATTTCGCTGAACCTTTCCAATATGGAGAAAAACCCAGGATTTAAACTTTCCGTAAAGCTTCTCTACCAGCTGATAATCGCCATCTGCTACGGCGACCTGCTTATGTGGATTGGCAATCAGGTCCGTCCCTACGAGAACAATCGCGGCGATACCGACGCTCTCATTGACAGCTGGATCGACCGCATAATGAAAAGAGGCTTTTCCATTTCCGCGTTCGGAAGTACCGCGCGGGAGATACTGAAGGATTTTTCCGATGTGCCCTATACTATGTCCCCAAAGGTCAAGGTGGGCATCGTCGGCGAAATATATATCAAATACGCTCCCCTCGGCAACAATTGTCTTGAGGAGTTCCTGAGGGGCGAGGACGCCGAGGTGGTCATTCCCGGTCTGCTGGACTTCATTCTGTTCATGTGCGACCACCACATCGTCGATACTCAGCTTTATCATGTCAGATACAAAAAGTTTATCGGATCGGGCGCGCTGAAAATTTTCCTGCGGAAAATGCAGGATACCATTATCAAGGCGGTTGCCGAAACACGGTTCAGACCTCCCGCACGGTTCGAGGAAACAAAAAGGAACGTCCTGCCATACGTTTCGCCCGCAAATAAAATGGGCGAGGGCTGGCTGCTTACCGCCGAAATGGTGGAGCTTGTGGACAGCGGCGTGAACAATATCGTCTGCGCGCAGCCTTTCGGCTGTCTGCCGAACCATATTGTGGGAAAAGGCATGATAAGAAAGATCAGGCAGGTTCACCCCGAAGCAAACATTGTCGCTGTGGACTACGATCCGGGCGCGACAAAAGTCAACCAAGAAAACCGTATCAAGCTCATGCTTTCCACCGCGAAAGACGCGCTTGGTAAAAAATAATGAAAGGATGCGATCTTATGTCTTTGTACGGAATCAACGCGTATACCTCAAATTCATATTACAGCACTCTTCTTGCGGGCAAAAACAAGCAGCAGGGCAGCGACCTTTCGAGTATGCTCTCGAACGCGTTCAAGACCGACTCCAACGATCTGTACGCTATTGCCAAGAAGGTTCATATGGTACGTTCCAAGGACTACCAGAAGGAACTGCTCGAAGGCTTCAAGGAATATTTTTCCGGAGTTTCTTCCGCAGATAAGGAAGCTGCTTCCAAGGCAAATGATGAGAAGCTTTCCGCAGCGGCAAAGAAGCTTGGCGAATATGCGGGAAATCTTGCTGTAGGCGGCAGCGCGCTCTATGATGACGCTGAGAAATCCATTTCCGCTGTAAAGAACTTCGCGGACAGCTACAACAGCACTCTGGACAGCCTCCAGAACAGCGAGAACACCAAGGCTCTCGAAAAGGGCGTGCAGATGGTAAACTCTGCCAAAGCATATTCCCGTACTCTTAAACGTATAGGAATTTCCATCGGCAGCGACAACCGTCTCAGCGTTAACGAGGAACAGCTCAAAGCTGCTTCTCCGACGACGATGAAATCCCTGTTCTCGGGCAACTATTCCCTTGCGAACCGCATTGCCGACAAGGCGAACTACATACACCGTACTGCGGCTCTCAGCAGCACCAATCTCCCCACCTACAATTCCAAGGGAACGAGAAATGATTACTACAACCGGCTTTCCGCTATGATGTTCAACAGCAAGGTTTAAGACCGAAGCTGCAATTGGTACATAATGCAAAATGGATACGCTGTACATTTATTTGTACAGCGTATTTTTTGAAAATAAATTTGCAAAAACTCTTTTCAAATCCTGCAAAATGTGGTATAATTTTATTATGATTTCGGCGCTTCCGCCGACCACTTTTGGCTTGAAAGGAAATGATAAAATGAGCAAGATACGCATTGGAATCGTTGGCTACGGCAACCTCGGCAGGGGTACCGAGCTGGCGATAAGACAAAATCCCGACACTGAGCTTGCCTGTGTTTTCACCCGCCGCGACCCGTCCTCGCTTAAAATTATGACGGAAAACGTTCCCGTTTATTCGCTTGACGACATCCGGAACCACCGTGACTGCGCAGACGTGCTTATCCTCTGCGGAGGAAGCGCTTCCGACCTGCCCGTTCAGGGTCCACAGCTGGCGGAATTGTTCTGCACTGTGGACAGCTTCGATACCCATGCTAAAATTCCCCAGTATTTTGCCGCGGTGGACGAGTCCGCGAAAAAGGGCGGAAACGTCAGCATTATCTCCGTGGGCTGGGATCCCGGTATGTTCTCGGTTTCAAGGCTTTACGGAAGCTGTATTCTCCCCGACGGCAAGGACTACACCTTCTGGGGCAAGGGAGTTTCTCAGGGACATTCCGACGCGATCAGACGCATTGATGGCGTTGCCGACGCTAAGCAGTACACCATTCCCGTTCAGGAAGCCGTTGACGCGGTAAGAAACGGCTCAGACCCCGAACTTTCCACCCGTCAGAAGCATACGAGAGAGTGCTTTGTGGTTGCAAAAGAGGGCGCGGACACCGCAAAGATCGAGTCTGAGATCAAGAATATGCCAAACTATTTTGCGGACTACGACACTACTGTGCATTTTATTTCCCAGGAGGAGCTTGACCGCGACCACAGCGGTATCCCCCACGGAGGATTTGTTATCCGAAGCGGAAAAACGGGCTTGAACGGCGAGACCTCCCATATTGTGGAATACAGCCTCAAGCTGGGTTCAAATCCCGAATTTACATCAAGTATTTTGGTTGCCTATGCCAGAGCCGCTTATCGTCTCCACAAGGAGGGCGCGGCAGGCGCGAAAACCGTGTTTGACATTGCTCCCGCGTATCTGTCTCCCAAGAGCGGCGACGAGCTGAGAGCGTCCATGCTTTAAATCTATAAGAAAAGCAAAAAGGATAGAAGCGAAATATGCTTCTATCCTTTAATTTTTTATGTTATAAAAGAGGGTGGCAGCCGATCGGTCTTACACTAATGTTGCTTTTAACATCATCAAAGGAAAGCTGCCCCGCGTCCGACGGAGTTAGCGTAGTCTCGCTCCAAAGAGCATAAACGCAGCCGTTGCCCATTGCGTCCGTAACAAAAAGGAAGTATCCGTCAAAATTATCGCCCAGATAATTTGTCAGATCGCAGCTGTCGCCGCCGCCGTTAGGATACCCAATGCCGTTGCTTGAGCCTGTATATATACAATTAGGAATAACCGTTCCGTTGCGGCTGTTCACGTCGGTAATGGCGATCTGAGCAGCGCTGTAAATGCTTCGGGCGTTGGCATTAATGCGGCTCACGCGGGACTGCTTAACATATCCCAAAAGGCTGGGAACGATAATCGCCGCAAGAATAGCAATTATTCCGATAACCACGATCAACTCTATAAGCGTAAAACCCTTAAGCTTCCTCAATTCCATCTCCCCCAAAAGTGTAATTATTTAATATTATTCATTGTAATAATTATACTAATCATTCGCAGGATTGTCAATAGAATATATATAGATTTTTCATGCCATAATT
>CAMWVO010000179.1 GCA_947177695.1 uncultured Clostridia bacterium | reverse complement strand
ATTTACTTTGTCGCGTACCGAAAGAAGGGGGAGCGGTCGTGTCCGCTCCCCCTCGGAATGGCTGTCGCCATTCCTCACCCCTTTCACCGTTTTGAACGATATGCGCCTGCGGGCGCGGGGAGGGGATTTCGCGCTCTGCGGAGCGCGACCAAAGGGCTCCTCGCCCTTTGGAAACCTCGCCAGCTGGGCTCAGCTGGACCAGCTAAAGTCGGCGGCTACGCCGTCGAAACGTTCCGACAGTTAGAGCGTTAAATCAAAATTTTCACTAAAAAATCCGAAGCAGAACAACGCGTCCGCTTCGGATTTTTTATATAATTTATTCCAGTTCAAACGCTCCCGTGTAGAGCCTGTAGTACTGTCCCTTTTCGGAAATAAGCTTGTCGTGACTTCCCCGCTCGATAATGCGTCCCTGCTCCAGAACCATTATTACGTCGGAATTTTTTACCGTGGAAAGCCTGTGTGCGATAACGAAAACCGTTCTGCCTTTCATAAGAGCGTCCATGCCCCGCTGTACGACCGCCTCGGTGTGGGTGTCGATGGAGGACGTAGCCTCGTCCAGGATCATTACGGGAGAATCCGCAACCGCCGCACGGCTGATAGCCAAAAGCTGACGCTGTCCCTGGGAAAGATTGCTTCCGTTTTCGGTAAGCTCAGTATCATAGCCCTTTGGCAGACGTGTGATAAAGTCGTGGGCTCCCGCAAGCTTTGCGGCGTTTACGCAGTCCTCGTCGGAAGCGTCCAGCCTGCCGTAGCGGATATTATCCATTACCGTACCGGTGAAAAGGTTGGTGTCCTGAAGAACTATTCCAAGACTGCGGCGCAGGTCTGCTTTCTTGATCTTGTTGATGTTTATTCCGTCGTAGCGTATCTTGCCGTCCGCAATGTCGTAGAAACGGTTCAGCAGGTTGGTGATGGTAGTTTTTCCCGCGCCTGTCGCGCCTACGAACGCTACTTTCTGACCCGGTTCTGCAAACAGTGTAACGTTATGCAGGACGGTCTTGTTCTCCTCGTAGCCGAAGTCCACGTCGTCAAGGACTACAGCGCCGCAGAGCTTTGTGTAGGTAACGGAGCCGTCCGCATGATGAGGGTGCTTCCAAGCCCATGTGCCTGTACGCTCGGCGCATTCGGTGATAACGCCGTTTTCCTCGCGGGCATTTACCAAGGTAACGTAGCCGTCGTCAACCTCGGGCTCGCGGTCGATGATGTCGAAAATACGCTCAGTACCTGCAAGACCCATAATTACCGAGTTTATCTGATGGGACACCTGACCGATATTTCCCGCAAACTGCTTCGTCATATTAAGGAAAGGAACAACAACGCTTATGCTTATTGCCATTCCGGAAATGCTTACGTTGGGAACGTTGTTAAGGTACAGAAAACCGCCCACGATAGCGACGACAACGTACAGAACGTTTCCTATGTTGTTGAGGATAGGTCCGAGAATGTTTGCGTATTTATTGGCTTTTTCCGACTCGCGGAAAAGCTCGTCGTTTATCCTGTCGAAGTCAGCCTTGCTTTCCTCCTCGTGGCAGAAGACCTTTACCACTTTCTGACCGTTCATGATCTCCTCGATGTAGCCCTCCTCCTTACCAAGAGCCATCTGTTGGCTGACAAAGTACCTTGCCGAGCCTCCGCCAACTTTTTTGGTGACGAGAAGCATTATGATAACGCCTACCAGTACCACCAGCGAAAGCCATACACAGAAATAAAGCATGATAAAGAAAACCGTGGTGATAGTTATTGCCGAGATAAGAAGCTGGGGAAAGCTCTGGGACACCATCTGACGGAGGGTGTCGATATCGTTTGTGTAGTGGCTCATGATGTCGCCGTGATTGTTTGTGTCAAAGAACTTGACGGGCAGATTCTGCATATTGTTGAACATTTTTACACGAAGCTTTTTCAGAGTACCCTGCGTCATTATCGCCATGATCTGGTTGTAGATAAATCCAGAAGCAAGAGACAGCACGTAGAACACTGCCAGTATCAGCACGGAATCCATGATAGCCTTGCCTACGGTATCCCACAGCGCGCCGCTGTCCCAGCTTTCCTCAACGGAGGAAATTACCCTCTGCATGAAGATAGAGGGAATGGAGCTTACCACGGCGTTGAAAACGATACAGACAAGAGTCAGCGGCATCATAACGGGATAAAATCCGAACAGCGTTTTTATAAGTCTGCCTGCCGTTCCTTTTTTTACCTTTACGGGACCTTTTTTCATTTCCCTGCTCATTCCTCATCGCCTCCCGTCTTATTCTGGAGCATATAGAGATCCTTATAGATCTCGTTAGTTTTCAGCAGCTCGTCGTGCGTACCCGCCGCGCTTACCGTACCGCCCTCCATGACGATTATCATGTCCGCGTCCTGAACGGAGGAAATTCTCTGGGCGATTATGAACTTGGTAGTTTCGGGGATAAACTCCCGCATAGCCTTTCTGATAAGGGCGTCAGTCTTGGTATCCACCGCGCTGGTGGAGTCGTCCATAATAAGTATCTTGGGCTTTTTAAGCAGGGCGCGCGCGATACATAGGCGCTGCTTCTGACCGCCCGAAACGTTTGCACCGCCCTGTTCTATATAGGTGTCGTAGCCGTTGGGAAAACGTACTATGAACTCGTCCGCCTGAGCAAGCTTGCAGGCTTCGATCATTTCCTCGTCTGTGGCTTCCTTGTTGCCCCAGCGGAGGTTTTCCTTTATCGTACCCGAAAAGAGAATGTTTTTCTGCAATACCACCGCAACCTGATTTCTCAGCGTTTCAAGGTCGTATTCGCGGACATCCCTGCCGCCAACCTTTACCGAACCGTCCGCAACGTCGTAAAGCCTTGAAATAAGCTGCACCAGCGAGGACTTGGACGAACCCGTGCCGCCGATGATACCTACGGTCTGACCCGACTTTATGTGCAGGTCTATGCCAGAAAGGGTCATTCTTTCTGCGGAGGCGGAGTATTTGAAGCTTACGTTGTCGAAGTCCACAGAGCCGTCCGCGATCTCGTAAACTGGGTTCTCGGGATTGCTGAGGGAGCTTTCCTCGTCAAGGACTTCAACGATACGCTTGCAGGACTCAATGGACATTGTTATCATAACGAAGATCATCGAGATCATCATCAGGCTCATAAGTATCATAAAACTATAGGTAAGCAGTGCGCTGAACTGTCCCACGTCAAGGGCTGCGCCTCTTGTGGTAATAATAGTGTAGGAGCCAAAAGACAGCACAAACACCATTACCGCATAAAGGCAGAACTGCATGAGCGGATTATTGATGGCAAGTATCCTTTCCGCCTTTGTAAAGTCGCGGCATACGTCCTCGGCAGCATCGCCGAATTTTTTCTTTTCGTATTCCTCACGGACGTAGGATTTGACTACCCTTATGCCCTTGATATTCTCCTGAATGGAGCTGTTGAGGTTATCGTACTTCTTGAATACGCTTCTGAAAAGGGGCATTACCTTGTAGCTTACAAAGAACAGCCCGAAACCGAGAATAGGCGCTACCACAACAAAGATGACCGCCATTCTTCCGCCCATAACAAAAGCCATAACAAAAGCGAATATCAGCATAAACGGCGCGCGTATTGCCGTACGTATTATCATCATAAACGCCATCTGGACGTTTGTAACGTCGGTAGTAAGACGGGTCACAAGTGAAGATGTGGAAAATCTGTCAATGTTTTCAAAGGAAAATCTCTGGATATTGTAGAACATATCCTTGCGGAGATTTTTCGCCAGTCCGCAAGACGCCGTAGCGCAGGTCGAACCCGCCAGCGCGCCGAACATAAGGGACAGACACGCCATTACCACCAGAACAAGACCGTATGTAACTATCGTGTTCATTGTACAGCCGTCCTTTATATTGTTGACCAGCTCCGCGATGATGAACGGGATAATACATTCCATTACGACCTCCATAGCCACAAGCAGCGGCGTAGCTATGGTTGTTTTTTTGTACTCGCGTATACATCCGGCTATTTTTTTAACCATACGCATTCAACCTCTCTTTTTCAAAATATCTTTTATTATAGCATATTTTTCCGAAAAAATCAAATAGTTTTGGGCAATTTTCATAAATCTAACACAAACGCAAAAAACTCGCCGCAGAAAGGCTGAGCCTTTACCCATGCCGCCGTCTATAGTGATGGCGGCAAGTTTTGTTTCCGAGACGAGAAAAAGCTTCTGTATCGACATTGCACGAAAGGCTGAGCCTTTATGCTTGCCGCCGTCTATAGTGATGGCGGCATAATTTTGCTTCCGAGACGAAAATTTAGCTTTGACAAAGAACTTGCACGAAATCGGCAAGTTCTTTGACAAAGCATTTGAAAAATGATATACTTATGTATTATCGTCAGAGAGCGTTTCTCCGTCGGCTTCGTTTTTACCCTTTAACAGGTCTCGTATCTCTGCAAGAAGCAGCTCCTCGGCAGTAGGCTCGGGCTCTTCCGGCTCGGGCTCGGGAGCGGGCTCTTCCTTGCGTCTGAACGCGTTAATGCCCTTGATAAGCATAAACACGCAGAATGCCACGATAATAAAGTTGATGATGACCTGAATGAAGTTTCCGTATGCGATAGCAACCTCTGCGACTTCTTCGATACCCGCGGCTTCGTCGGCGGGTACGCCATGCTGGAGAACGATCTTCAGGTCGGAAAAGTTCATTTTTCCGACGATAAGACCGATGCCCGGCATAACGATGTCGTTTACCAGTGAGTTTACAATAGGTGTGAACGCTCCGCCCATGATGATACCGACAGCCATGTCGATAACGTTTCCGCGGGCAATGAATTCCTTAAATTCGGATATAATGCCTTTTTTCTTTTCGTCCGCCATATTTATCTTCCTTTCGTGCAATGTAGAGTAGATACTAATTATGATATCACAATTTAATTAACGGAATATTACAGATGTGTTGCTTTATGTAAATTTCAATTTTTTAAAATTTGGGATTGTCGATAAATATGGTAAATTTTGATTTACGCGACTAAATGTCGGGATGCTTCTGCGGCGAAGCCGCCATGGAAAAGTTTCGCCCGCCTTTTCAAAGGCGGCAGAAGTC
>CAMWVO010000178.1 GCA_947177695.1 uncultured Clostridia bacterium | reverse complement strand
AAAGGGCTCCTCGCCCTTTGGAAACCTCGCCAGCTGGGCTCAGCTGGACCAGCTGATGTCGGCGGCGTTGCCGCCTAAAGGTTTGCTACATAGTGCGTGGTGCGTTAAATAAAAACTTATAGTCCAAATATCAACGCACCGACATTATATACCGCAAATGAAACCACCCATGCCGCAAAACACTGCACAAGCACCATCACAAACGCTGACCAGCCGCTGCTCATTTCCCGCTTTACCGCTGCGATAGCCGCCACGCACGGCGTATACAGCAGGGTGAACACAAGAAAGCTTGTTGCCGAAACAGGCGTGAACATTCCGCCAAGTACCGTTTCCAGCTCCGCAGCGCTTGAACCCGACAGCACCGCAAGCGTTGACACCACTGCTTCCTTTGCGGAAAAACCAGTGATAAGAGCCGTAGCCGCTCTCCAGTCGCCGAAGCCGAGAGGTCTGAACAGAGGCGCGATTATCGTGCCAAGCATGGCAAGCAGGCTGTCCGAGCTGTTTTCCGCAACGTTGAGACGCAGGTCAAAAGTCTGTAAAAACCAGATTATGATCGTTGCAAAAAATATTACCGTAAAGGCTTTCTGCATGAAGTCCTTTGCCTTGTCCCACATCAGCATTCCCACGCTTTTCGCCGACGGCAGACGGTAATTCGGCAGCTCCATTACGAACGGAACGGGATTTCCCTTGAACTTTGTCTTGTTCATGATAAGTCCGCAGATAACGCCAACCACCATTCCCGAAACGTACAGCGCCATCATCACCAGCGCCTTGTACTTCGGGAAAAACGCCGCCGTAAAGACCGCATAAATAGGCAGCTTTGCGCTGCAGCTCATAAAGGGCGTAAGGAAAATAGTCATGCGCCTGTCACGCTCCGAGGACAGCGTTCTCGTCGCCATTATAGCGGGGACGCTGCATCCGAAGCCGATAAGCATAGGCACAAAGGAACGTCCCGACAGACCTATCTTTCTCAGCAGCTTATCCATTACGAACGCCACACGCGCCATGTAGCCGCTGTCCTCTAAAATGGACAGGCAGAAAAACAGCGTGACGATCGTGGGCAGAAAGCTGAGAACGCTTCCCACGCCCGCGAAAATTCCGTCTATGATTAGGCTATGTACAATGGGATTAAGCCCGTACAGCGTCAGAGCCTTGTCAACGCCCGATATCACAAAGTCTATCAGGGCGGAGAAAATGTCGCTTAGCCATGCCCCCACCGAGCCGAAGGTTATCCAGAAAATAAGCAGCATTATGCAGAGGAAAAGCGGTATGGCAAGGTATTTCCCCGTCAGGATATTGTCTATTTTGACGCTTCGGATATGCTCCTTGCTTTCGCGGCACTTCACCACCGTCTCGCGGCAGACCTCCTCGATAAAGGTGTAGCGCATATCCGCAAGAGCGGCGTTTCTGTCCATGTCAAGCTCTTTTTCCATTTCGGACACGCTGTGCTCTATCATTTCAAGCTCGTTGTCGTTGAGCTTCAGCTTTTCGTTTATATCGGGGTCGTTCTCCACAAGCTTTGTCGCCGCAAAGCGGGGGGACATATCCGCAAGCAGGGCGTGATCCTCCACCATGTGGGATACCGCGTGTATGCAGCGGTGTACCGCGCCGTGGCAGAAGTCAAGCTTTTTGGGCTTTTTCTTTTTCTCGGCGCACTCGATGACCTTTGAGATAAGCTCGTCAATACCCTCATTTTTCGCCGCGCTTATTGGCAGGACGGGTATTCCCAGCCGCTCGGAGAGTCCCTTTACGTCTATCGTTCCGCCGTTGTTGCGAACCTCGTCCATCATGTTAAGCGCAAGCACCATGGGAATGTTCATTTCCAACATTTGCAGGGTGAGATAGAGATTGCGCTCGATATTGGTAGCGTCGGCGATGTTTATTATAGCGTCGGGCTTTTCGTCAAGGAGAAAGTCCCTTGCCACTATTTCCTCGTTTGTGTAGGGGCGTATGGAGTAAATTCCGGGCAGATCCACTACCTCGCAGTTTTTCTGTCCCCGCACCTCGCCGGACTTCCTGTCCACCGTTACGCCGGGGAAGTTTCCCACGTGCTGATTTGAGCCTGTAAGCTGGTTGAACAGTGTGGTCTTTCCGCAGTTCTGGTTTCCCGCAAGAGCAAGTATCATACCGTGACCGCCTCCTCCGTAACAGTATCGGGGGCAACGGCAATTTTTTCCGCGTCCTCAAGACGAATTGTAAGCTCGTAGCCCCTGAGGAAAAGCTCGATCGGGTCGCCCATTGGAGCGACCTTTCTTATCATAACCTTTGTTTTGGGGATAAGTCCCATATCGAGAAGTCTGCACCTGAGCGCGCCGTCCCCGCCCACGCTTGTTATAACGGCAGACTGTCCTGTTTTAAGTTCGTTCAAAGTCATAATGAGTTCCTTTCAAAAATTAGCTTAAACTAACTTTTTCGTACTAAATTATTATACTCCTATATGCATAGATTGTCAAGTAAAAAATAAGCAAATATTTTCGGAAATAAATTTTGTTTCAACTCACATCAAACGGGTTCTCAGCCTGCGGGAGTTGCCCGCCGTATCAAAATTTAGAACCTGTCCACATAGGATAAGTGTGCGGATTTTTGGCAAGATTTTGTCGATAACAAGGCAAAAATTCGCAAAAGCTTCAGCTTTTTGAATACAGCGGGTATTTCAAGAATTTTTAACGCAGTTAGCGGCAAAAGATTGCCGAAAAGACGTGCGCTTATGCCTATGTGGACAGGTTCTTAATGCGGATAAGCGGTATTATTCAAAAAATTGTTGAAATTCCGTTGCAAATATGATATAATATTATATAACTATATTTTAGGAGGAACATCAATGAGCCGTGCAGATGAAATTTTTATCGCAAACGTAAGAGATATTCTGGAGAACGGCGTTTCAGACGAGGATATGGACGTACGTCCCAGATGGCAGGACGGCTCTCCCGCGCATACCATAAAAAAATTCGGCGTCGTAAACCGCTACGATCTGTCGGAGGAATTTCCCATTATGACCCTCCGCAGGACGTTTTTCAAAACCGTGATAAAAGAACTTCTCTGGATATGGCAGAAAAAGTCTAACAACATAGGCGACCTTGACGCTCACATCTGGGACAGCTGGGCGGACGAAAACGGCTCTATCGGCAAGGCTTACGGCTATCAGATGGGCGTTAAGCACCATTACCACGAGGGGGACTTCGACCAGGTGGACAGAGTTCTGTACGACCTGAAGCACAATCCCGCAAGCCGCAGGATCATTACAAATCTGTATAATCACCACGACCTGTCCGAAATGAACCTTTACCCATGCGCCTACAGCATGACCTTCAACGTGTCGGGAAATCGGCTCAACGCCATTCTGAACCAGCGTTCGCAGGATATGCTTGCGGCAAATAACTGGAACGTCTGCCAGTATGCCGTACTGGTACATATGCTTGCACAGGTGAGCGGTCTGGAGGCAGGCGAGCTTGTCCACGTTATTGCGGACGCCCATATTTACGACAGGCACATTCCTATTATCAAAGAGCTTATTGAACGCAGGACATATTCCGCGCCGAAATTTGTTATAGACAAGTCTGTGACGGATTTTTACGGTTTCACTCCGGACAGCTTTACCTTGGAGGGGTACGAGTATAACCCTGAGGAAGTAAAGTTCCCCGTGGCAATTTAGGTTTGCGGCAAGTGTTGAATTTGTAAGGAAGTGATTTTTATGATGTCCGACGATACTATCCTCAAAATTTATTCATTGGTAATTCCCGTGATAGTTGTCCTGATAGGCGTTTTACAGGTGATCTTTCCCGAAGACGCGTGGTGGATAGAACACGGTATGCCGAAGAATGCCGAGCCCTCCGACGCAGGTATACTATGCACAAGGATAGGCGGGATAGTTTTTGTAATTTTCGGCGTTATACTTTTCTTTGCAATGTTTTTTTGAAAGGAAATTTTTTGCGGTAACAGCAATTGCCGCCGTAAGCAACAACCGGAGGTATCAAAAAAATATGAGCGGCAAGGCGAACGCTATAGCAAATGTGTTGCCGAAAATGCTTTTCACTTAATCGACGGTTTTTTCACTTATTTGACGCGGAAAACGCCTTGTTCTGCATAAAAAAGTATGGTATAATACAAATTCGCGGCAGTAAACAAATAAATTTGTTACAAATAAATTTGTTACAAATAAATTTGCATGCAAGTTTGTGCGGGACACAGTTTATTGTCCTTGCATATAATAATAATTGCGAACCTGCCGAATGGTACATAGTACTGTATAAAAGAAAGGGAGCGGATTTTAATGATCACTGCAATTGCCGCTGTAAGCGAAGACTGGGGCATAGGAAAAAATAACGACCTGCTGTTCAACATTCCTGAGGACAAGAAATTTTTCCGCAGGACTACTCTCGGTCACACTGTAATTATGGGCAGAAAGACCTTGCAGACAATGCCGAACGGCAAGCCGTTAAAGGACAGAAGCAATATTATTTTATCGCGTGATGTAAATTTTACCTGCGAGGGCGCGGATGTTTGCAGAAGCGTTGAGGAAGTTCTTGAACGGGTAAAGGACAGAGAAAAAGTTTTTGTTGCGGGAGGCGGAGAGATATACCGCGATATGCTGCCGTACTGTGATAATGCGGTCATCACAAAGGTAGACGGAAATCCCGATGCGGACGTGTTTTTCCCCAACCTTGACGAAGATCCCGAATGGCTGCTGATGAATACATCGGACGACCATGAATTTGAGGGACTGACATTCAGGTACTGCATATACGAGAAAAAATAAAAAGACAAGAAAAGGGAGATTTTTATGGACAAATTGGAACAGCTCAGACAATGGGTCAGCGAGTCTGACAACATCGTGTTTTTCGGCGGCGCAGGCGTGTCCACCGAAAGCGGCATACCCGATTTCAGAAGCGTGGACGGTCTTTACAATCAGAAATACAAGTACCCTCCCGAAACGATTCTGAGCAGGACATTTTACTGCAATCACCTTGACGATTTTTACGAATTCTACCGCGACAAGCTTCTGCGTCTTGACGCCAAGCCCAACAAGGCGCACACAGCTCTTGCG
>CAMWVO010000177.1 GCA_947177695.1 uncultured Clostridia bacterium | reverse complement strand
GTACCGACATCATTCTCGGCGGTAACGCCGAATTTATGGCGAAAGCCGAAATGAAAAAGCAGGGCATGGAGGACGATCTCATCAACGAAGCAGTAAGCTACGCCGAGACCGACGACGAGGAGATACTGAACGCAAGAAAAGTATACCGCGAGCTTTACGATAAATACAACGCCGAGGTCAAGGAAAAGGCTGAAAAGGTAAGAGATGCGGGCGGTCTGTTCATTCTCGGTACGGAAAGGCACGAGTCCCGCCGTATCGACAACCAGCTCCGCGGACGTTCCGGACGTCAGGGGGACGTGGGCGAAAGCCGTTTCTTCCTGTCCCTTGAGGACGACCTTATGAGACTTTTCGGCGGCGACAGGATCACGGGCATGATGGAGATCCTCAAGGTCGAGGAGGATATGCCCATCGAAGCCAAAATGCTGACAAAGGTAATCGAGTCCTCCCAGAAAAAGGTAGAGGGCAGGAACTTTGCTATACGTAAAAACGTCCTCAACTACGACGACGTTATGTCCGCCCAGAGACAGATCATCTACAGCCAGAGAGCCAAGGTGCTTGACGGCGAGGACATTCACGAGTATATCCTTAAAATGATACAGGATATGATCTCCGAGACAGTTGACCAGTACCTTATGGACGACGGTATCAAGGACGACTGGAACCTTGCGGGTCTGCGGGACAGATTTATGGGTCTGTTCACGGTCAACGAGGATTTCCGCTATACCACCGAGGAACTTGAAAATGTTTCCAAACAGGACATTGTTGATAAGCTTGTGGGCAGGGCTATGGACTTCTACAAGCAGAAAGAGGAAAAGATCGGCTCGGAGGTCCTCAGAGAACTGGAGCGCGTTATCCTGCTGAAGATAGTCGATATCAAGTGGATGGCTCACATCGACGATATGGAGGAGCTGAAGCGCGGTATCGGTCTGCGTTCTTACGGTCAGAAAAACCCTGTTGTAGAGTACCGCTTCGAGGGCTTCGAGATGTTCGACGCTATGGTAGAGTCTATCCGCGAGGAAACTATCCGTCTGCTGTTTACTATCCAGCTGAAGCCAAACGAGCAGGCTCCCGAGCGTGAGAGAGTAATGAAGCCTGAGGACACGGGCGGAGACGGAACTGTAGCAAGCACCCCCAGAAGAGTAAAGGGCAAGGTGGGCAGAAACGATCCCTGTCCCTGCGGAAGCGGCAAAAAGTATAAGAAATGCTGCGGAATGGATCTTAAGTAACTGAGAAATGGAGTCCGAAGATGGCTGAACTTAAAGCTTTCAAGGGTATGCGCTATACCCGAAACGGCGGGGAGCTGAACACGCTTGTGTGTCCGCCATATGATATTATTTCCGACGCTCAGCGGGAGGACTATATCGCCAAAAACCCTTACAATATAATCCGTCTGGAGCTGCCCAAGGGCGGCGATGAACGCTACAGCCGGGCGGGAGACACCCTTGGCGGGTGGCTTGAAAAGGATATCCTTGCCTGCGACGGCGAGGACAGTCTCTACGTATACGAAATGCAGTTCACAGCAAACGGCGCAAGGCGTTCGCTGAAAGGGTTTGTGTCCCTTGTGAAGCTTACGGATTTTTCCGAGGGGATAGTTCTGCCACACGAGGAGACCCTCTCAAAGGCTAAGCAGGACAGATTTGACCTTATGAGCGAGACTTTCTGCAATTTCAGCCAGATATATTCCCTCTACATGGACGAGGATAAATCGGTCTACAGCATGGTAGACGGCTGCTCCGCGGGCGCTCCCGATATGGAGGTCACCGACGGGGACGGCACTGTCCACAGAATGTGGAAGATTTCCGACAGTGAGATAATTTCAAAGCTTACGGCGGCGTTTGCCGACAAGAAGCTTTATATTGCCGACGGTCATCACCGCTACGAGACGGCTCTGAATTTTCACAAGAGCCTTTGCGCCAACGGAAAAGCCGTTCCCGGCGATCAAAGCGGCTACATTATGATGATGCTGGTAAACATGGAAAATCCCGGACTGGTGGTTTTTCCCACACATAGAATAGTACACAGCCTCAGCGAATTTGACGCTGAAAAAATTCTCGGCGAGTGCAAAAATTATTTCGTTATCGCCGAAGCTCCCGACGAGGGACGTATGCAGGCGGCTCTCAATAAGGCTTACGATGACGGCAAAAAAGCCTTTGCCATGTACGTTGGCGCGGGCAAGTGCTATGTGATGACCTTAAAGGACGAGAACGCCGTCAGGAGACTGCTTCCCGATATGTCGGACGCTTACTGCGGTCTGGACGTGACGGTGCTGCACAGCCTTGTGCTTGAAAGAATTTTCGGTATCGACAAGGAAAACATGGCGAATCAGAAAAATCTCAGCTATACCCGTTCCCGCCAGGAGGCTCTCCAGGCGGTGGATATGGGCGATGCGGACTGTTCCTTTATCCTGAATCCCACAAAGGTTTCCGAGATACGGGACGTTGCCGCGGCTTCGGAAAAGATGCCCCAGAAATCCACGTATTTCTACCCCAAGCTTATAACGGGACTTGTCATGAATAAGTTCGGCGAAAGATAAATATATCTAAAAAGGAAGATTTTGTATGCTGGCTGACAAATGCAGAAAAGAACTTACGGAGCGGATAATACCTTTCTGGAACAAGCTTCGGGACGACGAAAACGGCGGGTTCTACGGCTTTATGGACAACGATCTGCAAGTGGATAAGACCGCCGACAAGGGCGTGATACTCACGTCGCGGATACTGTGGTTTTATTCCTCATGCTACAGGGTGCTGAAAGAGGATTACCTGCTGGACAACGCTAAGCACGCCTATGAGTTTCTGAAAAAGTGCGTGGATACCGAGAACGGCGGCGTCTGGTGGATGATGACCTACGACGGCAAGCCCTCCGACACAATGAAGCATACCTACAATCAGGCGTTTGCGATCTATGCGCTTTCCACCTACTTCCTTGCTTCGGGGGACAGAACCGCTCTTGACCTTGCGCTGGAGCTTTTCCACACGGTTGAGGACAAGTGCAGGGACGATATCGCGTACCTTGAAGCTATGTCGGCGGACTGGAAAGTCATTCCCAACGATGCTCTTTCGGAAAACGGCTTGATGGCTGACAAGACTATGAATACAGTACTGCACCTTATCGAAGCCTATACAGTGCTTCTGGAAGCCTGCGACAGCAGCGAAAGCGCTCACATTGAGGAATGTCTGCTGTTCCTGCTTCGGATCACCGAGGAAAAAATATTCAACAGCGATAAAAACTGCCTGCGGGTGTTCTTCGACCGCGAGCTTAACGAGATAGGGGATATCCACTCATACGGTCACGATATTGAGGCTTCATGGCTTATCGACAGAGCCTGCAAGGTCATCGGCGAAAGACGTTTTATGGCGAAATGGAGGTTCATCAACCTTCGTATTGCCGAAAATATCTATAGTATCGCTTTTGAAAACGGCGCGGTCAACAACGAGAGGGAAAACGACAAGATCGACAAAAAGCGCGTTTGGTGGGTTCAGGCTGAAAGCGTTGTGGGATTTATTAACGCGTTTCAGCAGAGCGGGGACAAAAAGTTCCTGGACGCTGCCGATACGGTTTTTGAATGGATCGAGACAAAGCAGACCGACAAGAGAGACGGTTCCGAATGGTGGGGAGAGGTCGATTATAACGGCGAACCCATGCGGACGGTCAATATGGTAAACCCGTGGAAATGTCCGTATCATAACGGAAGAATGTGCATTGAAGCTATCACCAGAAGCGCCGCGGTCTGATATCCGCAGGCTTCTGACGGTATAGAAAGGATGTTTGCAATGGCTGTTGTTAATGTTATGGAGAGTGTTGTAAGGGAGCGTCTTGAATTTTTGCTGCAGGATGTGGACTGCTGCAAATGTGACAAATGTCTTGACGATATGATGGCGATGGCTCTTAACACGCTTAAACCCAAGTATGTGAATTCCCATAAGGGAGAGCTTTTCAGCAGACTTGACACTACCAAATATCAGAACACGATAGATATTGACGTAGCTGTAACAAAAGCGATCAATACGGTAAGCTCCAGACCTCACAGATAAAACAGCCGTGCGCTGTTATGGGGACTATAATTTCAGATAAGGGAAGCCGGATTTGGGGTAAGCTTTGCATATGCGGGCAAACAGCAAATATTGGCTTGCCTTTTTGAAAGTTGTCCGCAGGCAGACGCGCGGATTTTTCTTTATCTGCGGCGGGCAAAATAACGGGAAAGGAGTTGTCTCATGCAAAAGAACCTTGTTGAAAAGATCAAGGAGTCGCTGGGAGCGGTGCTTCCGGTGGCGGCAGTGGTTTTTCTGCTGTCGGTAACGATCGTGCCTTTGAGCGGAGAGATGTTCTTTTCGTTCTTTGTGGGGACGGTCTTTCTCATAGTCGGCATAGGAATGTTCACACTGGGCGCGGATACGTCCATGATAATCATCGGCGAAAAGGTGGGAGCGCGGCTTACCAAGTCCCGCAGTATCGCTTTAATACTGCCGGTGTGCTTTATGATAGGCGTGCTTGTGACCGTCGCAGAGCCCGACCTGAAAGTTCTTGCGGAGCAGACCCCCATCGTGGATACGCAGGTCATGGTATGGGCGGTGGGTATCGGCGTGGGACTTTTCCTTACGCTTGCTTTCCTGCGTATTTTCCTGCAATTTAAAATATCGACAGTGTTCATAGCTTTTTATGCGCTGATATTCATTTTCGCCTGCTCGCCGCTTATCACTCCAAGCTTTATACCTGCGGCGTTCGATTCGGGCGGAGTTACCACGGGACCTATCACAGTGCCGTTTATAATGGCTCTCGGTCTGGGACTTTCCTCTATCCGCGGTGACAAGACCTCCGCGGAGGACAGTTTCGGTCTGGTCGCAATGTGTTCTATCGGACCGATCCTTACCGTGCTTATTCTCGGCGCGCTGAACGATACCGAAACTGCGGAGCAGACCCTCAGTCACCCAGAAAGCTTTGATACCATTTCCGAGGCGTTCCGTCAGTTCCTGCGGGCGTTTCCTCATTACATAGAGGCAGTCTAATATAAACATCTCACGCTGCCCACGATCTTACGCGTATAGATATCGGTGGTCGCCGTAACATTAAAAAAAAGTGT
>CAMWVO010000176.1 GCA_947177695.1 uncultured Clostridia bacterium | reverse complement strand
TGGGTATAATAGACAGCCGCGTTGTTGATAAGGTTATAGAGGACCTGCTCTATCTTGATAACGTCCGCTTCTATCTCGAAATCGGTGTCGGCAGTCACAAAAAAGCTGTAGCCCTGCTGCTCCGACAAAAGCCTGTAGCGTCCCATGATCTCGTGTATCTTTTTGGTAATGGAAAACCTGCTCATGTTCAGACCCTCCGAGCCGCTTTCAAGCTTGGACAGGTCAAGGATATCGTTTACCAGAGCGGCAAGACGGTCGCTTTCCTCGATGATGATATTGACGTGCTCGGAACGCTTTACGGGGTTGTCCCCCGAAAGGTCGCGTATCATTTCCGCGTAGGCTTTAACCATTGTGAGGGGAGTTCTCAGGTCGTGGGAGATATTTGCAATAAGGTCGCGGCGCAGGCTGTCCACCTTGGATATCTCAGCGGCGGCGTAGTTAAGGGTCTCGGCGAGGGTCTCGGTCTCGCTGTAGCCTCTGCCGTCGAACTCCGCGGAGTAATCTCCGTGTCCAAGCTTTTTCGCGGACTTTGTGATGCGGACTATCGGAGTTTCGATAAGTCTTGCCAAAAAGTAGGAGATACCCAGTCCCAAGACCAGCAGCATAATGCTTATCTGAAATATCTGGCTGTTGATGATGGTTTTGGTGGAATCCAGCGGCTCCAGCGAGGTGTTCAGGAAAATGTAGCCGCTGGGGTCGGTGCGGTCTCCCAGAACCATTACGAAAAGCATGGTATTGTTGTTGAACCGCGGGTTCTTGACCTCGGCATAATAAATGCCCGATGAGCTTTCCACTGCCTTTGCCCTGTACTTGTAAAGTCCCATGGAGTAAATGCCGTGGACAAGGCAGTTGTCAGCCATCATGTCGTAGGAGTAAACGGAGTTGCCGTAAGCGTCCTGTATAAGAATGCACATATCGTTATCGTAAGCGAGACGGTCAAGGCTGTCGGCGGTGAACTCGTCCTGACTCCAGCCCGTGAGGATATAGCTTGCGATATCGAAGATATTCCTTGTTTTCATGCGCTTGTAGGTGGACTCCAGCGATACTCCGAAGCTGAACCACAGAAGCAGAACTATACTTATAATAAATATGGCAAAGTATATCCATACCGTGTAGCGTATCGTCTTAAAATTCTTTTTCACATAAGTTCCTTTCCAAAGGCTGAGCCTTTACCCCTGCCGCCGTCTAAAGTGATGACATCAGATTTTGTTTCCGAGACGGAAAACAGCTTTGACTATAAAACTTTCACAAATGCGTACAGACACGTACTTTTGAGGCGCTGTCAAGCCTGCGCCGCCGCTCCGCCGTCAAACTTGTAGCCCATTCCGCGGAGTGTCACGATAAATTTGCGGTAATCCCCCAGCGAGCTTCGGAGCATTTTTATATGTGTATCCACCGTGCGGTCGTCGCCGTAGAAGTCGTAGCCCCACACTTCCTCCAAAAGCTTTTCGCGGGAAAGAGCGATACCCTTGTTCTTCACAAGATAGAACAGCAGGTCGTACTCCTTGGGGGTAAGCTGAGCGGGAGTGCCGTCAATAGTGACCTCCCTGCCGATAACGTTTATCTCCAGACCCTCGAAGCGTATCTTTTCGATCTTGTTTTCCTCGGCGGAAGCTCCCCGCTTCAGCACGGCTTTTATCCTTGCAAGCAGCTCCTTGGGAGAGAACGGTTTTACCACATAGTCGTCCACGCCTATCTCGAAGCCGAACAGCTTGTCGTATTCCTCGCCGCGGGCGGACAGCATTATCACGGGTATCTGCTTTGTCTTGCGAATTTCCTTGACCGCCGAATAACCGTCCAGTCTGGGCATCATAATATCCATAACGATAATATCGAAATCCTCTTTGCGGCACATCTCCACCGCCTCCATGCCGTTCTCGGCTTCGGCGGTCTCGTACCCCTCAAACTCGGCGTACTCCTTAACAACGTTGCGTATCATTTTTTCATCGTCTACTATTAAAATTTTAGGCATATTAGATCGTCCTTTCTTTTCGGGGCGGTTCGGACAGGTTACGCCTGCCGATATTTTTTCCGTTATCCGGTCAAAATTCAGGCAAAAATTTCCGATATGCCGTATTATACAAACCGCTATCCGATTTTTGTTTATTTTGACAAGACATAAATTTCCGTTTTAGCTTACAATACTTATTTTACCATTTAATTGTGTCGGATTTGTGAAAGTTTATCCGCTTTTCAGTGTTTATTTTTTATAAATATTGACAAAAATAAATTCGGAATGTATAATATATTTGTAAGGAATACTAAACCCTGATTTCGCGTTTCGACCTCGTCGGCTTCGAGTGCCAAAACCAAAGCGTCATCGGAGTCGCCGTATCCTGATCCCCAAATAAAAGTGCA
The DNA here is from genome assembly GCA_947177695.1 of uncultured Clostridia bacterium. Lineage (GTDB taxonomy): Bacteria > Bacillota > Clostridia > Oscillospirales > Ruminococcaceae > RGIG8773. The sequence continues at coordinate 2,731 of CAMWVO010000176.1, read as the reverse complement.
GATTTTTTATACGCTTTTTAATTGGTGATTAGTACCGGTCGTTTTTAGTCATATATGCTTTTACGTCATCAGGAGGGGTGATTGAAATGCGTAAATATTCAAAGCTGATCGTTATTGTTGCTTCATATGCCGCACTTACTCTCACGGCTTTAAATATAGCGCTGAGAATACCTGAACATATGGGTGTCATCATGGGCTGCTTTACAGCTGCGGCGGCAGTGTCGCTTGCCATTCTTGCGTTCTGCCTTGTCAATTTTGAACGCGAGCGCGCCCGCAAGGAAAAGGAGAATATCTCCCGCATCATGCAGAGCATCAACGCTATGGCTATCCTCTGGGACGCAGACTTCAGATACGTAGAGGTAAACAGCTGTCTGACAAACTCAATCGGCTATACCTCCCAGGACCTTTCCGATATAAAAACGCTTAAAAAAGTCCTCCCTGCGGACGCTTTCGCGCCCAGCTTACAGGCTGTGGTAAACAACCGTGACGAGGAATTCTACGTTACAGCAAAGGGCGGAGCAAAGGTCTGCACCATCTGGAACACCTCCATTGTCAGCGTTTCCTCCGACCGCAAGCGTACACGCTACCTTATGCTCTCGATAGGTCTCGACCTTTCCGAGTCCATCAGAATGAAAGAGGATCTTATCAAGTACTCCAAGGAGCTTGCCGAGTCCGAGACCCGCTACACGCTCTCCATGGAGCTTTCCGAAATAGGTCTGCTGCTGAAAGCGGCAGGCAGAGCAAACTACTACGTTTCCGAACAGCTCAGAAATATGCTGGGAATAAATTCCGAGTATGTTTCCGACGGCGTGCTGAGAGCAAGGTTCCACCCTGCCGATGTTATGATCTTTGACGCGCTCGGCAGCGCAATGACAAACTGCTCGGCACAGGACGACGAGACCGTCCGCAGCGTACACTGCACCGAGTTCCGTATGCTGTCGGCGGATAATACCTACCGCTGGTATCAGTTCCGCTACAAGATCAACCCCGGTCAGACAAAGCTTCTTGCCGACATAGGCGGAGCTATCCTCGATATCACAAAGAATAAGGAAAAAGACAGCCTTATCGAAAAAATGGCGTACATCGACGATGTTACACAGATCTATAACAGAAACAAATTCATGCAGATCGGTCAGGAGATTTTCGAGTGCTCGCACGATACAGACCTTAACTACTGGATCATCGTTCTGGATATCGACAACTTCCACATCATTAACGATACCTGCGGCTACACCAACGGAAACAAGCTGCTGAACGAGTTCGGCAAGGCTGTTCAGGACGCTCTCACAACCGGCGGCTTCGGCGCGAGAATAGGCGGCGACAACTTCGCGCTGCTTATCCGCGACAACGGCGACGAGGAGCTTCCCGTAAATATCATACGCAGTATCCAGGATAAATTCAAGATCATCTGCGCGGACAAATTCTCTTCGCAGGGTATGACCTGCTCCGCGGGCTACTGCAAAATGTCCGACGGCGGAGAGGACTTCGCAAAAGTTCTCGACCATGCGGAATTTTCCCTCAGTATGTCCGACGGTACGAAAAACGATATTATCCGCTACGACAACGCGGTACATGACAAGATCGTCAGAAGCGCGGCTATCGAAAACGAACTTGTTTCGGCTATCGAAAACCACGAGCTGGTACTGTACTATCAGCCCAAAATACACCTTGGCAACGGCACGCTTATCGGCATGGAGGCTCTTATCCGATGGGTAAAGCCTGACGGTACCGTTGTTCCTCCCGCTGATTTCATTTCCGTTGCGGAAAGCTCGCTGCTCATAACAAAAATAAGTGAATTCGTTCTGCATGAGGCTTGCCGCCAGAACAAGGCATGGCAGGATATGGGTCTGCCGCCCGTTACGGTATCCATTAACCTTACCGCGGTGGACTTCTACCAGACTGACGTAAAGGAATCCATTATGAAAGCGCTGGACGCTACGGGTCTTGATCCCCAGTGGCTGGACGTGGAGCTTACCGAGTCGCTGGCTCTGAAGGATATCGACCACGCAATCCAGCAGATGCAGGAAATAAGAGACCTTGGCGTAAAGCTTTCCATGGACGATTTCGGCACGGGCTATTCGTCCCTCAGCTATATTCAGGTGCTGCCTATCACGCTCCTGAAGCTCGACCGCTCATTTATAATGTATCTTGAAGAGGACGAGATCTCCCGCGAGATAGTTTCCGCGGTAATCAGAATTGCAAAGACCAAGAAGATAGAGACCATCGCCGAGGGCATCGAGACTATAGGTCAGGCGGATATCCTCAAGGAAGCGGGCTGCGACCACGCTCAGGGATATTTCTACGGCAAGCCTATGCCCAAGGATAAGTTTGAGGAGTTCATGAAGATGAAAGCACGCGAGGCGGCGTCCGTGAACGCTTGATCTGGAGGAATGCTTATGATGTATCCCTATATGACGCTTGCTGATGAGACCGAGATCGTTCACTCTCAGATAATCGACGGAGAAAAGGTCATAGTGCATTTTGAGCGTCCCACCGAAAACGGATTTGATTCCGCGCGGTTTGAACTTCCGACATACAAATTGGTCTTCTGCGAGGGATATTCCCGCGGCGAAACGGATTTCTTTGAAAAGCTGCTTCGTCATAATGCTCATCTCATTTACAAATATGCAAGGTGCGGTGGTGTGAAAATTGCCTAACTTGTTTACGGTTTGCGGTTATAAAATTTACTTTTGGGCAAACGAAAACGACGAACCGATACACGTGCATATAT
>CAMWVO010000175.1 GCA_947177695.1 uncultured Clostridia bacterium | reverse complement strand
ACCCCAACCTTATGACAAAGGTCATTCTTGCTGTGAAAAATGCGGGTCAGAGCAACAACGGCGATCTGGCAATACTGACGTTAAGCTGAGTTTTCTGCTGACATTAGCATATCGGAGGAATTTTTATGGATAACAATTCAAGCGGAAAGGACTATAAAAAGAAAATATCGCGGGATAACCGTCCCCGCTTTCCCGAAAAAGCGGTGATCACAGGCGGTATGCCCTACGGAAACAAGCAGCTCCACTTCGGTCATGTGGGCGGAGTTTTCGTTTTTGCGGATGTTTTCGCCCGCTTTCTCAGAGACAGGATAGGCAGCGAAAACGTGATCTTCGTTTCGGGTACGGACTGCTACGGCTCCCCTATCGCCGAAAGCTACCGCAAGCTCAGTGAGGAACAGGGCTATACGGGTACTATCAAGGACTTCGTCAGCGACAACCATGAGTCCCAGAAAAAAACGCTGGAGGACTACGGTATCAGCCTTAATCTTTTCGGAGCGTCCGGTCTGGGCAGAACTGCCGAGATACACAACGAGGTCTCCGACAAGTTTATCAGAAAGCTTTATGAAAACGGTCAGCTCCAAAAGATCTCCACCGCTCAGTTCTACGACGAAAAGGTCGGCACGTTCCTTAACGGCAGACAGGTGGTTGGAAAATGTCCCGTGCAAGGCTGCCAATCGGAAAAGGGCTACGCGGACGAATGCGATCTGGGTCACCAGTATATGCCACAAGACCTTATCGACCCCAAAAGTACGCTCACGGGTGAAAAGCCTGTTATGAAAAACGTTGACAACTGGTACTTCAAACTTACCGATCACCTTGACATTCTCCGCGAGTACGCCGAGGACATCAAGAACCGCGAAGACGTGCGGCAGGTGGTCTGCAAGACCATAGGCGAGTTTCTCGAACCTCCCGTTATCTATATTATGAATGATTTCAGGGATAAATACGAGGAACTGAAAGACAGGCTGGAAAATCACGAGCTTATCGAAGAGCCTAAGAAAACTTCTTTTACAATTGCATTTAAGACGCTTCCCGAACGGGAAAAGTCCTGCGCTGTGCTTTCAGAGGCAGGAATACGCTTCCGCACGGGCAAAACGCTAGTGCCGTTCCGTCTTACGGGAAACATCGACTGGGGCGTACCCGCTCCCGTACTGGAGGGCGAAGAACCGCTTACCGTATGGGTATGGCCCGAATCCCTCTGGGCGCCTATATCGTTTACGCAGGCGTACCTTGAATCCCAGGGTCGCAGCCGCGAGGAATGGCGTGATTACTGGTGCTCCGACAAGGCTCAGGTTTACCAGTTCATAGGTCAGGATAATATTTACTTTTACGGCGTTGCGGAAATGGCTATGTTCATGGCCTTGCAAAAGCAAGACCTGCAAGGTAAAGATGCACTTTCCGTTCACCCCGAAAACGGCGAATTGCAGCTTCCCGTTCTTGTGGCAAACCACCACATTCTGTTCTTGGACAAAAAGGCTTCCAGCAGCGGCGCGGTAAAGCCTCCTATGGCTGCCGACCTGCTTAACTACTACACTCCCGAACAGCTCCGTATGCACTTTTTAAGTCTGGGACTTGGAATGCGCAGCGTAAGCTTCCAGCCGAAGCCTCTTAATCCTACGGCTAAGCCCGACGACAGCGACCCCGTTACCAAGGAGGGCTTCCTGCTTTCCAACGTGTTCAACAGAATTATCCGCACCTGCTTCTACGACGCGCAAAAGTTCTTGGACGGCAAAATACCTGTGGGCGCTGTTGACGAGGACATTCTTGCGGAGTCGGAAAAGGCTGTTCTGGAATATGAACGTTTTATGTATAAATTTGAGTTCCATCAGGTTACTTACGTTCTGGACTCCTATATCAGAAAGGCAAGCAAGTACATGGCTAAGGCTAAGGCGGAGGCTGACAAGGCTGACGACAATGAGCTGAGAAAGAAATGGCTTGTAAATGTTTTCCATATGATAAAGACCGCTGCTGTACTCCTCCACCCTATCGCTCCGTTCGGAACGGAAATGGTGCGGGAATATCTTAAGGTCGGCGAGGACATCTGGAACTGGGATCACATCTTCGACCCGATGTCGGAAAATATCCTTGCAGGCGAAACAGAACACGAACTGAAATTCCTCGAACCGCGAGTAGATTTCTTCAAGCGGCACGAAAGCCAGTTCGATACCAAATAAAAAATGCGGTACTGCTGTTTAGCGGTACCGCATTTTAGTCAATAATTTATTCATTAAGTGTTCATACATAATGGCGAAAAATGTGATATAATTAAGAAAATATTTCGGTTGCCTGAATTTTTTTCGGAGGCATGACGCATATGATAAATCCTATCCAAAAGCTGCTTAATACAAAATTCCGCAACAAGCTTATTTTCATGTGCATTACTGCCGTCGTTCCCGTTACGCTGGCGGGCGTGTTCCTGCTGTATAATCTGGCAGACACGATAAGGGTCAATGCGGTCAACGAATCCATATCTACCGCAAACAGTCTCAAAGCAAGACTGAACGACGTTATACTTACGGTCTCAAACGTAAGCGAACGAGTCATGCAAAACGATAATATAAAAGAACTGCTGGACAATAATTTTATCAATCCGGACGAATACTATAATTACTATATCCAGAATCAGGTAATTCCCGAATTTCTGGACGCTTATCCTCAGGTCGAGAACATTACCTTTTATATAGATATGGAAAATTTTATCTCGAACGCAAATTTCAAAAGCGCCAATGAGACCGTGTACAACACATATTGGTACAGAGAGGTTATGGAGTCCGGAACCGCAAGGTGGCAGGTCATACATCTGAACGACGAATACAGACTGTGCAGGATAAGTCCGCTGACAAACAGCGAGGGGACGTTCTGCGGCGCTATGGTCTCCTCGGTAAACCCGAATGTCTACAGCGAGCTTTCAAACAATGCGGACTACAGCGTGGTTTTCAGCGTATCTCAGGGTGTGGTTTTTTACAGCGGTATACCCGATATTGCCGAGGGCAGCGTCATTGCAAGCGATGAAAGCTTTAATTACGGTATCAGCGATTCCAAACCGCTTGACGATGAAACAAACAAGCTCGACAAGATCGGTCACACTGTTGTATCATATTTCGATTACGGCAACACGGGAAACCTGTTTCAGATATACGTTGTAAAGCCTTACTCGCTTTTTAACGACGAGATCAACAGGGTAATCTATATGTATATATGGTACATTTTCCTTTGTATCGTACTTTCGGTTCTCATAACGGTGCTTTTTTCAAGTATGTTTTCAAGGCGTATACAGTTCCTAAAAAATCAGATGCACAAGGTCACGGCGGGAAGTTTCGTTCTTGACGAGGAAATACGCGGTACGGACGAGATATTCGAGCTTTATCAGGATCTGAAAAAAATGGTCGACAGTATGCAGACCCTTATCAACGACGCCTATAAGTCAAAGATACAGTCGGAAAGCTTCAAGCTAAATCAGGTGGAAGCGGAATTCAAGGCTCTTGCAAGCCAGATTAACCCGCATTTCCTGTACAACACTCTCGAAACGATCAGAATGAAGGCTTACTGCAATAACGACAAAGAAACTGCCGATCTGGTAAAAAAGCTGGGAAAGTTCATGCGGCGGTGTCTCGAAGTCAAGGACGGTATGGTCACGCTGGAATCCGAGCTGGAATTTACAAAAAGCTATCTGGAGCTTCAGGCTGCGCGCTTCGGAGACAGGGCGTCATATTCAATATACTGTGAGGTCAGCAGAAGCTATAAGATACTCCCCCTCATTATCCAGCCGATCGTTGAGAACGCTTTCGTTCACGGTATAGAGGGTGAAAAATCCAACGGAAAGATAGATATAAAAGTATTCTACCGAAGCGGTCTGGTAATGATAGAGGTTTCGGACAACGGTCAGGGTATCCCTCCCGACAAGCTGAGGGAGCTTTTGGCTAAGCTTGAAAAAAACGACACCTCCTCGGGAAAAAGCATCGGTCTTACCAACGTGAACAAGCGAATAAAAATGTATCACGGAGAACAGTACGGTCTTACGGTGGAGACTGCTCTCGGACGCGGCACGACCATCAGGATAACCCTGCCGAAGGTCGTGGACGAAAATGTTATGAAAAGACTTCCCGAAAAATACAGCGAAATAAGCGAAAATATTTCGTCGAAAAGACTTTGATATAAAAAACAGATAGATATGTGTAAAACATCTAAAATCAGCGCAGGAGGACTCAAAATGAAAACGGTAAACAAATTCTTTATTGCAGTTTCGTGTACTGCCGCCGTTTCGGTTCTTATGACAGCCGTTTTTCGCTCGCGTCATATCGTAAATATAAACTGCAATCTCACTCCCGATGAGTACGACAGAATATGCGGCGAGTTCTGTCTTAAACCCGATAACGCCATGATGCAGTACGTTTACCGCCGCCGCGGAGGAAGATTCGGCGTGCGTCTTGCTCCGGGAAAGCTTTGCGCGGAGGATATCGTCGGTATGTTTACTATACCTATTGTAAAGGAAAAAATACCGCGCGTGCTTAACAAAAAGATCAAGTACCCCTCCTCGGACAGCACAGTGGTAAAGGCGACATCATTTACACCGTCGGCTAAGCGCGGACATGACTACAAGGTGCATATTTTCAAGATAGACGGCTGCGAATACATGGAGATCGAAAAGCCGAAAACCGATAATATCGGTATCTTTCTACATTCTTAAAAAAGGATTGGTTATTGCTTATGCTCAAGGTTTTGCTGGTTGACGACGAACCCAATGTTCGTCACGGCGTAAAGATGATGATCCCGTGGGAAGAGCTCGGTCTCGAGGTCATAGGCGAGGCTGAGGACGGAGACGACGGACTTTCAAAGATAATGTCCCTGAAGCCGAACATCGTTATCGCGGACGTGAAAATGCCCGGAATGTCGGGGATCAAAATGATAGAAGCCGCCACTAAGAACGGCTACAACGGAAAATGCCTTATCCTGTCGGGATATTCCGATTTCACATACGCAAAGGAAGCCATGTCTTTGGGGGTAAAGGGCTTTATACTGAAGCCTGTGGACGAGGACGAGATGATCGAGGCTCTGAAAGCAATCTGCGAAGAAATACAGACTGAAAAGAAAAATAAAGCCGCTATGCGCAAGGGAAGCAAGTACATGAA
>CAMWVO010000174.1 GCA_947177695.1 uncultured Clostridia bacterium | reverse complement strand
CCGCAAATCACAGCCGCGCAAGCCGCCGCAGTTATCGTAGGTATCCAGACTTTTTTTCCTATAGGTTTATTTGCGGAAGTATTTTTTCCATTTCCGTTCAGCCTTACTTCCTCGGCTTCGGCAACGATCTCCTCGTCCACCTGACCTATCGCGTCGCTTATTTTCTCTGACCTTCTCATACCGAAAAGCCCTCCTTTTCCAAATGTTTCCGCAGTCCCTCGCGGGCGCGGTAAAGCATACTTTTCACCTTTGACTCGCTCATTCCGCAAACGTGGGAAATCGCTTTGATACTGTCGCAGAAATAATACCGAAGCATGAAAACGTTCCGCATTTCCCCGCTGCAATTCCGCAAATATACGCCTATTGTCTCCGCAAGCAGGGAAATTTCCGCCGCCTCCTCGAGAGTACCCGTTTGCGGAACGCATTCCTCCAGCTCGTCAAGAGACAACTCATACTCCGTGCCTCCGCGCTTTGCGGTCAGTTTCTTCCGCACACGGTCAATGGAAAGCTCCCTCGTTATCTTTCCCAGATAGTACCGCAAACGTTCGGGCAAATGAGGCGGAATTGAGTTCCACGCCTTGAAATATGTGTCGTTTACGCATTCGCCGCTGTCCTCCCTGTTTCCGATAATATTCAGCGCGATCGTCAGCAGATACCCCGAATACTTCATTTCCGTCTGCCTGACGGCATTTTCGTCACGGTTCAGAAACAGATCTATTATTTGCTTGTCCTCCACTTTGTTCCCTCCTTTTGTCCTGTCAGAAGCAGGAATTTCGGAGACCAAAAAGCTGTACCGAAAAAATCCTTGCTCATATATAATACCGCATTTTTTTCGCAGACGTTGCATATTTCCAAAAAAAAATTTTTATTTCCGAAAAAACAGCGGACATTTCCGAAGTACACGAAAATATCCGCCGCCGTATCCTAATCACCAATTAAAAGTGTAAATAAAAATCTGCGCAAAAATCAACATGCAAATTTTTGCTTGATTTTTTATACACTTTTTAACTGGTGATTAGTATTAATATTTACTTGATAATATCTCTGCCGAAGAAATCCTCTTTTTCGTTGCTGACACCGTAACCGGATACTGATGACGTGTCCGCAGTAAGCTCCAGTTTCGCTTCAAAAATTTTTGTCTCTCCCGTTACTTCCTTTCGGAACACCGAGATAGTGATAACGTCACCCGGAATTTTATCCGCTAAAACGTCGGCGATCTCGCTTGCTCCGAACACCCGCTGACCGTCTATGTGAGTTATCACGTCGTAAGGCTTCAGACCTGAAAAAACCGCACCGCTGCGTGGGTCGATCTCCATTACGCAAAGTCCCGCAGGTATGCCGTAGCCGTTTGCAGCCGCGTCTCCGATAGCCATATAGGTTATGCCAACCCTTGTCCGCGTGGAAACGTATCCGTTGGCGATAAGATCCTCCGCAATGGGTACTGCGTCGTCTATTGCAATGCAGAAGCCGATATTTTCATAGGTCTCGTGATTCATCAGAGCAACCGCGACGCCCACCACCTGTCCGTACATATTGACAAGCGCGCCGCCCGAATTTCCCGGGTTAAGAGCCGCGTCCGACTGGATACAGCTTATTGTGGAGCTGCTGATGTAATCGGTGTCTATCTCCCGTCCCAGACCCGTAACGTGACCGTAGGTGACGGTATTTTCAAAGCCGCCTCCCGCTCCCGCAAGAGCCACCTCCTCGCCTATTTCAAGGTTTGAGGACGTACCTATCTGCGCTGGGGAAAGCCCCGTTTTGTTTACCTTTATTACCGCAAGATCGCTTTTTTTGTCAACTCCCACAATGACCGCTTCGCTCTCGCTGTCGCCGTAAAAGCCTACAGAAAGCTTTTTTGCGCCGTCCACAACATGGGCGTTTGTGAGAATGTAGCCGTCCTCGGTAAGGACTACACCCGAACCCGAAGAAACGGGCGCGTATGGGATGTCGTCAAAAACCTTTATCTTCACCTGAGACGGAAGAATTGCCTTTGCAACTCCAACCGATGTGAGAAGCCCCGTGTCCCTGTCGGCATAGTCAGCGTCGTCAAGCTTCGGCTTATCCGCCGTAGGAATATTTATAACAACGTGCTCTGCCTTTTGGGTCTCGTCAATATTATCGTACTTGCTCACATTTCCGCTGTCGGGAACGCTTTTCGTATCGGCAGCAGACGCGATCTTTACAGCCAGAAACACCACCGCTCCGAACATAACTATTACAGCTCCGATAAGACTCCACAGACAGCCGCCCGAAAAACGCTTTTTGGCAGGCTGTGCGTTCTGAGCGGTCTGATTGGGCTGGGGATATCCTTGCCCATACTGCGCGGGCTGTCCGAACTGTCCTCCCTGTGCGGGCTGACCGAACTGGGGCTGATAATTCCCATATCCCTGCGGCGGAACATACTGCGGCGTACCTCCGAAGCCCTGCTGATAGGGCTGACCGGGCTGCTGAAACTGACCGAACTGCCCTGTCTGAGGGGGCGGCATCTGCTGTGCCTGCTGAGGCTGCTGCGCCTGTTGTACTTGCTGAGTTTGCTGCTCCGAAAACGGCTTCTCCGCCGGCTGAACAGACTGTTCCGTTTGGTCGGACTGCGCAAACGAGCTGTCCGTTACCGTATCCTGCAAATCCCTCACCTGCTGACGGAAGCCGTCAGACTGTTCCGGAACGTTATTTTCCGCGTCAGCTGCGGCGGCAGCAGCAGTATCCGACGGTTCGGCATCTGCGCCGTTTCCGTTTGGCTGTGCCTGTGCAGCAGTCATATTTTCGTCAAAATTGTTATCCATAAAACCTCCGTAAAATGTTTATCTGCGGTCAGTGTCGGCTTTTCTGAGACTGAACGTAAATTCGGTATACTGGTTAGGCTCGCTTGAGACCACGATCCTGCCGTTGTGAAGCTTGATGATGGAGCTTACGATAGAAAGCCCCAGACCAACTCCGCCCGGGTCGATACCGCGGGACTCGTCGGTCTTGTAGAAGCGGTCAAAAACTCTTGATATCTCTTTCTTTTTCAGACCGTCGCCGCTGTTTCTGATCGAGACGCTGCACATATCGCCGTCCCTGCCGAACGAAAACCTTATATACCCGCCCTTGTTCACGAACTTGACAGCGTTTTCAACAAGGTTATAAACGACCTGACCCGTAAGGTCGGGGTCGGCGTTTATGCGGCAGCCGTCCGCATCGTTTATTTGTATATCAATGTTCTTTTCGTCAATGTTTTTTTCAAAGCTTGTGAGAGTCTGCAAAATTATCGGCAGAATATCGAAGTCCTCGGTGGAAAGCTTCAGCTCTCCCGCCTCGTACTTGGATATATTCAGCATTGACCTGACGAGCCGCGACAGTCTGCCCACCTCTGCCGAAACTATTTTCATATAGTGCCTGTGCTGACTTTCGGGGATCGTACCGTCCAGTATGCCGTCCACAAAGCCGCCTATGGTTGTCATCGGCGTTTTAAGCTCGTGGGAAACGTTGGAAATAAAGCTTTTCCTTGTTTCCTCATTCTGCTCCAGAGAGCTTGCCATATCATTAAGCGTAGTGGCAAGATATCCCAGCTCATTGTCGTCAGTCACACGGAGCTTTTCCGAAAAATCTCCCTCTCCGAAACGCTTAGCCGCAATTGTCATCTCCCGTATCGGAGAAAGCAGCCGCATTGACGCAATGTATATTATTGCAAACGCAGCAGAAAGTATCAGCGCAGACGAAATGACCAGCGCAATTACAAGCGAGATCATATGCGACGTAAGGGTATTCGACCTCAGACTTATTAGTATAACATAAGTATTGCCGCCGATATCAATATTTTCGGCAAAAACAAAGACGTTCTTATCATAGTAACCGTTGAGACTGCTCAGTTCGACCGTTCCGTCCTCGGTAATGCGGCTTATTGCCTGCTCATCGATCTTTTTGTCTGTATGAGAACACGGCGATGCCTCGGAGCATACCAAAGCAACGCCGTCTGAATCAGTCAGTGTAATATCCGTGTCAAGGATGTCGGACAGCGGCGCAAGAGCCTCCGACAGCTTTGCCGGATTGAGACCGCCGTTTTCCGCGAACGTTCCGCGCACGGTATTGATAACCGTTTCCGATTTTACCGAAAGATAATTAAATCTGTTGGACTTATAGTGCTCCTCCGAAACCAGCAGCAGAACCGAGCCGATACATATCACTGCCGAAATAAAAACCGCGGCGCACAGACAGAAGAAATCGGTAAAAATACTTTTACGCATTTGCGTCCTCTTCCGCCTCGAACTTGTAGCCTACGCCCCATACGGTCTTGAGAGCCCACTTGTCGGAAATTCCCTCAAGCTTTTCGCGCAGACGTTTTATGTGTACGTCGATGGTTCTGGAATCGCCGTAGTACTCGAAGCCCCATACCTCGTCGAGAAGCTGATCGCGTGTATACACTCTGTTGGGATTTGAAGCCAGATAGAACAGAAGCTCCAGCTCCTTGGGAGGAGTATCCATTACTTTGCCGTCAACACGCAGCTCATAGCGGGTCATGTTCACAACCAGCTTGTCGTAGCGTACTTCCTTGACCTCCGATTCGGAGCTTGACTGACCGATACGGCGGGATACCGCCTTGATCCTGGCGATTACCTCCTTGGTATCGAAAGGCTTAACAATATAGTCGTCCGCACCCAGCTCCAGACCGAGAACCTTGTCGAAGGTCTCGCTCTTGGCGGTTATCATTATTATAGGCACGTTTGATTTTTTTCTTATTTCGCGGCACACCTGCCAGCCGTCCAGTTCGGGCAGCATGATGTCGAGAAGCACCACGTCGGGCTTGAGAGCATTGAACTTGACCACAGCCTCGTCACCGTCGTGAGCGGTAATAACGCCGTAGCCCTCCTTTTCAAGATAGAGCTTGAGCAGCTCGCAGATATTATTATCGTCGTCAACGACCAAAACTTTTCCTAATGACATATTAGACCATCCTTTCAAATGCCGTATACGATTACTGCTGATGTCTGACAATCTGCCGCCGCCGTACACCGTTATTCATATGCCCGAAGAGAACGGGCAGCGTGCTTTGCTTCGGGTACAAGTGATATCCCGCGCAAAACATCGAAAGAGAAGTACGGTTTTCCTATCGGTAAAACGGTCATACATATGGACTTGCGACGCTGTACTTTTAAATAATTAGACAATTTCATTATACCAAAACAAGCCATACAACATATAAATATTTAGTG